>CBDUUM010000061.1:0-7964 GCA_965370445.1 uncultured Methanosarcinales archaeon | reverse complement strand
AAGTAGTGCGACCAAGTGATGTCAAGCCACCCAAGCGGATAGGGTTTGTACAGTGCGTTGGAAGCCGGGACAAGAACTCCAACATATACTGTTCAAGTTTCTGCTGCATGGCTTCCCTGAAGAATGCCCAGTTGCTCAAGGAAAAATATCCTGATACGGAAGTATATATTATGTATATGGATATGAGGACACCTTTCAGGATGTATGAGGAGTTCTATAACAGGGCAAGGAATATGGGTATCAGATTCATAAGAGGCAGACCTGCAGAGGTTACCGAGGATGAGAATGGTAATCACAATATCATTGCCAGGATAGAGGATACACTGACCAATGAGATCGTGAACCTGGAACTTGACCTGATGGTACTTAGTGTAGGCGCGGTGGCTCCGGAGAGTACTGAGACAGTGCGGCAGATCCTGAAGGTAAGTCGGGCTGCGGACGGGTTCATGATGGAAGCACATCCAAAATTGAAACCGGTTGACACTACACTTGACGGCATCTTTATTGGCGGTATGACCCAGGGACCCAAGGATATTCCATATTCTATTTCCCAGGGCAGTGCATGTGCAGCCCGTGCAACACGGTTTTTGGCACAGGGTAAGGCACTGACCGAGGGTATTACTGCTAAAGTGGATGAGGATATCTGTGTGGGTTGCGGTGTGTGCGTACCTATGTGTCCATTCCAGGCGCTGTCAATTGAAGATAATAAGTTGAAGATCATCACGGCCCTGTGCAAGGGTTGCGGTACCTGCATGGCAGCATGTCCGACAGGTGCACTGCAGCAGAGTCATTTCAAGAATGAACAGGTGCTGGCACAGGTTAAGAATGTGTTTGCTTACGGGGAGGTGTGATCATGGCTGAAGATGGATGGGAACCTAAGATCGTAGCCTTCTGCTGCAACTGGTGTAGCTATGGCGGTGCTGATACGGCAGGTATGGGCAGGTTCCAGCAACCTGCATCTACAAGGATTATCAGGGTCATGTGTTCGGGCAGGATTGACCCATTGCATGTGTATAATGCCTTCCTTGAGGGTGCGGATGCGGTCCTGGTCACAGGATGTCACATCGGTGACTGCCATTATGTTAACGGCAATGAGAAGACTGAAGTGAGGTATAAGTTTTTAGAAGAGATGTTACAGCAACTGGGCCTGGAGCCCGAGAGGCTTCACCTGAACTGGATATCTGCCAGTGAAGGCGAGAGGTTCGCCAATTTCATAATTGATGTTACGGCAAAGGTAAAGGAACTGGGACCCAGTCCCCTTAAACCTGCGGGGGTGAAGTAAGATGGTCAGCGTAGGTGATATGCTGGCAGGATATGCCACTAACGAAGATGTACGCAAGCGCGGTGCTTCCGGTGGACTTGTAACTGCCGTACTGGCCGCAGCCCTGGAGAAGGGATTGGTCGAGAACGTAGTGGTAATGAAACATATCAATGAGTTTGAAGCTGTGCCTATCATCACTGATGATGTGGATGAGGTTTTAGCATCTACGGGCAGTCTGCATTCGGTGCCTGTGAACCTGGCCAAGTATGCTGTGGGTCGTAAGGTTGCAATGCCTGCTAAACCATGTGATGCACAGGCTGTTATTGAACAGGCCAAACGTGGTATGATCGACCTGGATAATACCTATATGGTGGGATTGAACTGCGGTGGCAGCATGCATCCGGTGACTACCAAGAAGATGCTTGTTGAGATGTATGATATTGACCCTGATGATGTGGTTGGTGAAGATATCGAAAAGGGTAAATTGATATTTAAGACAAAGAACGGTGAAGAGAAGGCTATAGCCATAGATGAACTGGAAGAAGCCGGATTCGGAAGGCGCGAAAGCTGCCGGTTCTGTACGCTTAAGATACCTGTAAATGCAGATCTTGCATGTGGTAACTGGGGCGTGATCGGGGATATGGCAGGTAGTGCAACATTCTGCCAGGTGATGAACGATAAGGGTGTAAAACTTCTGGAAAACGCTATTGAAGCGGGTCGGATAGAAGTGGAACCAGCCAGTGATAAGGCGATTGCGATAAGGGCAAAAGTGAACGATGTCATGGTTAATCTTGGCAGTACCCTGGAAAAGCAGATATTCCCGGATATTCCTGATGAAGAGCGTGTGCAATATTACATGGAACAGATGGCAGATTGTATCGACTGCGGGGCGTGTAAGGCGGTATGTCCGGTCTGTGCATGCGGCGAGGATGCCAAGTGTACTATGTTCCATTCCCTTGTTGACAATTACAAGATGAGCATGTATCACATGGTACGGCTGCTGCACCTGACTGACAGTTGCATTGCATGCGGGCAGTGCAGTGATGTGTGTCCGTCTGATATTCCAATTACTCTTCTGCAAAGCAGGTTTGCTATTCCCGCGCAGCGTAAGCGTGAGTATACACCAGGGATGAATGTTGATGATGTTCCTCCGTTCTTCGAGGTGATATTAAAATGATAGGAAATGTTTACCAGACCGTGTGCCCTGGATGCAATATGGGTTGCGGCCTGTATATCAGGGAAGATGAAGAGGGCGCACTTGCTGTTGATTTCATGAAGAGCAGTCCTGCGAACCTGGGCAAACTGTGCAGGTTCGGGATGAAGCTTCCCCACCATTACTCAAAAGCTACCAGTATGGTGGATGGAAAGGAGGTGAGTGTCGAGGATGCCATCAAAGCTGTATCTGATCGCTTAAAGGGTGCAAATGTTACCATGCTTGGTGTTGGAAATACTACAAGCGAGGAATCCCTGGCTTTTAGCAAGATTGCTGATGCGCTTGGGACTGTGGTCAATACTGGAATGGGCGTGTATTCACAACTTCCTACGGAATGCCATCCTACAGTTGGTGTGGGTATTACACTCGATGATATTGAGAGTGCGAAAAGGATCGCACTGTTCATTGATCCATATGTACAGTATCCCTTGTTGGTCAGGCGAATACTGGCTGCTAAGAAGAACGGGGCATCTGTGGTATCTGTGGGCTGGAAAGACCTGCATCTTGCAGATGAGAACAGGTATATCGATCCGGATATGTATGAGAGTGAACTGGGACTGGACAGCGAGTCTGTCATTATAGCAGATGTGCATCCCAATACTGATCCGGGATGGGTTAAGCGGATGCTGAACCTGGCATTGAAGACCCAGGCTAAGATCCTGTTCATGAAACCTTTCGTAAATACTGCAGGTGTTGACCTGCTGTGCAAGGGTACCGGACAGAAAGGCATTCCTGAGATCATGGACGGTATAAATGAAGGTAGCATAAAGACGCTGGTCACTCTTGATAGCGATCCGGTCGAGCTGATGCCAAATAGCGATGTTGCGGCTGAGACTTTGAAGAAGCTGGATAACCTGATAGTGATCACTTCCAGGGATAGTCCTGTAAACAGGATTGCCGGTGTGGTGATAGCCACTGAACCGCTGTATGCCAAAGCAGGCAGTTTCATGAATGTGGAAGGACAGCTCCTGAACAATTCCGGTGAGAGTACTACGGGTATTGATGCGATGTCTGCTCTGAGCCAGAACCTGGGCGGTGCGGCTATGGATTACCAGGAACTCCATAATACGGTGCTTGAAAGCATTGTCAAGAAATTTACAAAGCCTAAATACAAGGAACTTGCCTGTGAAGTCCTGGATATCGGGCCTTTTGAGGAGAAAAAGGGCAACCTGATATATCTGTACAATTCGTTCATGTGGTTCGACCAGTCCGATGATAACGACTTTGTGATGGTCAATATGAACACGGTCAATAAGCTGGGCCTCAGCAAGGGCGGTATGATCACACTTACCTCGGATGCGGGTACTGTGAATATGCGTTACAGGGTAGAGGATATGCCTGATGGGCTGATCCTGACTGCTAAGAAATTACCTGTGGCGACGGGATGGACCACTATTGTTTCCACGGAGGCGGTATAAATGGTTGAGCTTGATAAGGAACAGGAAAAGGTGTTTGTGAATGAGTTGATGGAGGCAAATGAACTGACAGGTGCTTCCAAGAAGCGGCTCATCAAGTTTTTGGGTGCTAAGTATGACTGGGACAAGCATAGGGTCCAGTTCAGGCTGACACGGGCGCTTATTGCTGAGCGGTATGCGGCATCGAGTCATTAATGTATAGGGGGCGTTTTGCCCTCCTGAATTTTTTTTTGCTTTTATCTGTCCAGTGATATCTATCGGTGTTTACTGATACACAAATTGGGTGGATTAATTACGGTTTTTTGTATATCTTTGAAAGACAAGTACAACAGTCTATTCATTTTCACACGATTTGGCTGTTGTCTTCGTCTATAATTGTATCAGGACATCTTAAAAAATTATGAAAAACGACAATTGCCGCAATGGTTATATACTAATGCCCCATTAGAAGGGTTCGCTCAATTGGGCTGGCTACCATACCAGTCTTGCTGAGAAATTATCTATATCAGGTATTATGTGGATTGCGCAAACATCGCATCTGCAGGCAAGAAAAGCCTTATATACCATTGACTATATATAGAAGAGTCCAGTGTGTGATTAAAAATCGCATGCAGGGGACTGATGCAAAATATTAATATAATATTTGCATTCATTTATCACCACCTTATTTGCCGAGGTCATTTCCCGGCGTCGACCCGGATTTTGGGAATTGTCCCGAAAGTGAAGGGTTGCTCTCCGACCTTGGCACAATCACAAATGGAGACGAGATGGAACTATCTCGTCCGACGTTAGTATTGGCAGTTCGGTTAATTCTGATCGGTAGTGTATATACATACATTATCGGGAATTAATTGGACAATACACCAAAACCCAAAAATTCCGATAAAAGAATCATTTCCTTTGTGTGTGATCAACAATTCTGGTTGATCCTGCCAGAGGCTACTGCTATCGGGGTTCGATTAAGCCATGCGAGTTAAATGTTCTTCGTGAACATAGCGAACTGCTCAGTAACACGTGGATAACCTACCCTTAGGACCGGAATAACCCCGGGAAACTGGGGATAATACCGGATAAGCCATAGACGCTGGAATGCCCTATGGTTCAAAGCTCCGGCGCCTAAGGATGGATCTGCGGTCTATCAGGTTGTAGTGGGTGTAACGTACCTACTAGCCGACGACGGATACGGGTTGTGAGAGCAAGAGCCCGGAGATGGATTCTGAGACACGAATCCAGGCCCTACGGGGTGCAGCAGGCGCGAACACTTTACAATGCGGGAAACCGCGATAAGGGAACCCCGAGTGCCAGCATCAAATGTTGGCTGTCCAGATGATTAAAAATCATTTGTTAGCAAGGGCCGGGCAAGACCGGTGCCAGCCGCCGCGGTAACACCGGCGGCCCGAGTGGTAGCCGTTTTTATTGGGTCTAAAGGGTCCGTAGCCGGCTTGATAAGTCCTTTGGGAAATCTGGCAGCTTAACTGTCAGGCTTCTAAGGGATACTGTCAGGCTTGGGACCGGAAGAGGTAAGGGGTACTCCAGGGGTAGGAGTGAAATCTTGTAATCCCTGGGGGACCATCTGTGGCGAAGGCGCCTTACCAGAACGGGTCCGACGGTGAGGGACGAAAGCTAGGGGAGCAAACCGGATTAGATACCCGGGTAGTCCTAGCTGTAAACGATGCTCGCTAGGTGTCAGACACGGTGCGACCGTGTTTGGTGCCGCAGGGAAGCCGTTAAGCGAGCCACCTGGGAAGTACGGTCGCAAGGCTGAAACTTAAAGGAATTGGCGGGGGAGCACTACAACGGGTGGAGCCTGCGGTTTAATTGGATTCAACGCCGGAAATCTTACCGGGGGAGACAGCAGCATGAAGGTCAGGCTGAAGACCTTACCAGATCCGCTGAGAGGAAGTGCATGGCCGTCGTCAGTTCGTACTGTGAAGCATCCTGTTAAGTCAGGCAACGAGCGAGACCCGTGCCCACAGTTGCCAGCATGTCCTTCGGGATGATGGGTACTCTGTGGGGACCGCCGCTGCTAAAGCGGAGGAAGGTACGGGCTACGGTAGGTCAGTATGCCCCGAATCTCCCGGGCTACACGCGGGCTACAATGGTTGGGACAATGGGCACCTACCCTGAAAAGGGACGGTAATCTCCTAAACCCAACCGTAGTTCGGATTGAGGGCTGTAACTCGCCCTCATGAAGCTGGAATCCGTAGTAATCGCGTTTCAACATAGCGCGGTGAATACGTCCCTGCTCCTTGCACACACCGCCCGTCAAACCATGCGAGTGAGGTCTGGGTGAGGGCATGTTTATGACATGTTCGAACCTGGGCTTCGCAAGTGGGGTTAAGTCGTAACAAGGTAGCCGTAGGGGAATCTGCGGCTGGATCACCTCCTAACGCAACGCCCAGACTTTGATCTGGACGCACTGCCGATCAGAAGCCGAAAAACTGCCAGTACAATGAATAAATGATTCGATGGCCGCGAAGCCAGCTGATGTATACCGTTGGATCGCCAACGTTTACAATGTTGGCAGGCCAAAAACATCAGAGGGCTCGTAGATCAGTTGGAAGATCGCTGCCTTTGCAACCAAGGGTGTGAAAGTACCCTACGCAAAACAGGCAGAGGCCCTGGGTTCGAGTCCCAGCGGGTCCATTTACTCTGGCAACAGAGTATAAATTATATTAACAATCGAATGCACTTAGGGTTGTAATAACCTTAAGGAAGGGTTGAGAGCGGATCACAAGACCTGTGATCAAGCTGGATGAAACCGTGTATAAGCGAATTGCAAACTGGACGCTTACTGAAATATAGTAAAGCGGATTCTGGTAAATATACCATCCGGTGAATGGCTGGGCTCAAGAGCCGATGAAGGACGTGCCAAGCTGCGATAAGCCTCGGCGAGGTGCATGGAGCCTTTGAACCGAGGATTTCCTAATAGGACATCCAAACACATCTGTGTTGATCAGTCATGATCGGGAACGCCCCGAACTGAAACATCTTAGTAGGGGCAGGAAAAGAAATCAATTGAGATGCCGTAAGTAACGGCGAGTGAAACCGGTAGAGTTCAAACTGAATCCCTCCGGAAACGGTAGGGACATGTGGTGTTATAAGCCCGGTCAATTACAATCCTAGTCGATGAAGTCGAACTTGTCTGGAACGTCAGACCATAGAGTGTGATAGTCACGTAGACGTAAATCGATGGATTGTGACCGGTGTCTTGAGTACCGTGGGTCGGAAATCCCGCGGGAATTTGGGAGGCATCAACTTCCAAAACTAAATACATCTTGAGACCGATAGCGTAATAGTAGGGTGACCGAAAGCTGAAAAGTACCCCAAGAAGGGAGGTGCAAAGTGCCTGAAATCGGATGGTGATGGAGCGATATGGCGTGAAAGGATCTGCACCATGAAGGAATCAGTCGTGAGGCTGTAGTACGAATGGTGTTGCCGGCGTCATATCATACGTTTTGAAGAACGGGCCAGGGAGTGTATTCAAGTGGCGAGGTTAACAAATTCAATTTGGTTAGCCTAAGCGAAAGCAACAAGCGCACAACCTTCGGGTGAGGCGCGACGTATACAAGTGCGTGGAGTCACTGGGATACTACCCGAATCCTAGCGATCTAGGCGTGGGCAGGCTGAAGCGTGGGGAAACCTACGTGGAGGGCCGCAAGCGGTATTGATCTGCAAATCATTCGCGTGACCTGCGTCTAGGGGTGAAAGGCCAATCGAGCTAGGTTATAGCTGGTTCCTTCCGAAACATGTCGCAGCATGGCCTGACTGGAGATAGTCGGCGGAGTAGAGCACTGAATGGGGAACCCGGGGGAGAAATTCCTCGATCCCCTCTCAAACTCCAAAACCGCCGTCGTCGTAGAAGGTCGGAGTCCGGGCTACGGGGTAAGCCTGTAGTCCGTGAGGGAGACAACCCAGACCATGGTTAAGGTCCCCAAGTGTCGGCTAAGTGTCAACACTAAAGGGCGTCCTAAGCCCAAGACAGCTGGAAGGTGAGCTTAGAAGCAGCTATCCTCTAAGGAGTGCGTAACAGCCCACCAGTCGAGGTTTAGGGCCCCGAAAATGGACGGGGCTC
>CBDUUM010000060.1:0-8047 GCA_965370445.1 uncultured Methanosarcinales archaeon | reverse complement strand
GTGGCTGGTGGACTATTGTCTATCAGGACGGCTGAGTCTGTAGTCAGGAAGACTGAGGAACATCACCGAATATATTTCGAAACGTTCTTATTATAGCAAACAATAAAGAAAAGTATACATCATATCATTGAGGGAAATCAAATGGCAAAAGAAGACAAAAGACTTGTACTGGCAGAAGAGGATTGCATTGGCTGCGGAATCTGTGTAACGGTATGTCCTACCAACATTAAACAGGAGAAAGACATAAACTTTGATGTCGATGCCGAGCCCAGGGCAATTGCTGTGGACAATGGGCGGGCTGTTATTAACTATGACCTGTGCAAGGCATGCGGCATATGCACCAAGAGCTGCCCGGTAGATTCACTAACCATCGAAGTTGTATCATAATATTTTAGGGGTCTGGACCCCTACTGTTTTTTTATTTACGTTTTTCTTGTAGTATATCAAGTATAACTTGATATATCGAAAATGCTCACTCCGTTCACATTTTCTAACCTTCGGCTCTTTTAAGAGCCTCAGTCAAGAAAATCCGACAGAAGGGAGGATTTTGTTCACTGACCTGTAACTTACCCATGGTCAGGAGTCAATCATCAAATTTTTAATCAATCCCATCCATACTCCATTGGTTCTATGCGTATACTTCACACATCTGATTGGCATATCGGCAAAAAGATCTACGAACAGGACAGACTGGATGAACATGCCCGGTTCCTGGACTGGCTGCTGGAAACCATAATTGACAGGGACGTGGATGTCCTCTTGGTTTCAGGGGATGTCTTCGATTCATCAATGCCCCCTGCCCGGGCCACTGACCTGTACTACCGGTTCCTGTTTAACCTGTACGAGAAGACCCGCACCCATGCTATCATTATCGCAGGCAACCACGACTCGGCTGTAAGGCTGGCCGCACCAGGGCAATTCCTGAAGATGGCCCGCATGCATGTGGTGGGCGGCATCCACGAAACCGCAAAGGATTGCGTGGTGCACCTGAACGTAAATGGCCAAACTGCTGCCTTTGCCGCCGTGCCATACTTAAATGAGGGCGATATCCTGCCCCATATCCCACTGGAAGCAGAAATAGAACGCTCGCTGAGATACCGGGAGGCTATGAAAAGGATCTATAATGAATGCTTGTCGGCAATGGATGCCGATATTAGAGTTTTAATGGGACACTACTTCATCCAGGGCGGCACATTCGGAGACTCGGAGCGGCTGGTGCAGATAGGCGGCACTCAGCCGGTCAGGACCGATGACCTTCCCGGTGATGTGGATTATATTGCATTGGGGCACCTGCACAAATTCCAGCAGATCAAAGGGGACGGCTGTCCTGTAATGTATCCGGGTTCGCCCCTGCCGCTGAGTTTCAAGGAAGCAAAGTACGACAAGAAAGTGTTACTGGTCGACCTCGGCACTGACGTTGCGTGTAATATCGAAGAGGTCACTGTGCCCGTGTTCAGGAAACTGGTAAGGGTGAAGGGCACTCTTAATGACCTGAAGCAGCAGGCCAATTTCGGGGACTGGAAGGATAAGTACATTGAGGCGAAAGTACTTCTGGACGGCCCTGCCGTAGGCGCGGGAGATGAAATACGCCAGGCATTCGCCCAAAAGGGCGGCAAAGTGCTTGTGGTGGAGTCAGTACTGCCCATGGCGAGTGGTGAAATTTTATCCACAGAGGATATTAAGACCAGGACCCCTGCAGAAATATTCCAGGACTTCTACAAATACAAATTCGGCGAGAGCGGATCCGATACCGAACTGGACGAATTGCTTACCACTTTTAACGAACTGCTGGATATCAGCAGGGAGCAGGAGGCAGAGCCTTGAAACTCCTGTCCCTGCGCCTGAAGAATATCAACAGCTTTAAAAACGACATCCAACTGGACTTTACCGAAGAACCATTGTCTGGTGCTTCCCTGTTCGCCATCACAGGCCCAACCGGCTCTGGAAAGACAACCTTGCTGGATGCCATGTCCGTGGCCCTGTATAACCGGACACCCAGGCTGGATGGGACAGGCAGTAGCAATCCGGTCAATCTATTAAGCCAGGGAACAGGAGAAGGTTTTTCCGAGGTGGTGTTCCAGGCCAACGGCACACAGTACCTGGCTGAGTGGCGGGTCAGAAGGAGCAAAAAAGGTGATATCACACCCAAAGTAAAATTGCTCCGTGTAGATACAGAGGAACTTATTACCAACAGGCGGAAGGGAAAAAGCGGCAGTGACATGGCAGATATGTCTGTCGAGGATGCAATTACGCGTATACTTGGCATGGATTTTAATGCTTTCAAGCGCTCCATCCTGCTGGCACAGGGCGATTTTGCAGCATTCTTAAAGGCTAGTGCCGATGAGAGGAGGCAGATACTTGAGGCCACCACTGGCATGGGGCAGTTCGAGATGCTGAAGGAGAACCTCAACCAGCAGATCAGGAAGGTAACAAGTGAATACGATATTGCAGGGGCCGGCCTGGAATCCATCCCGCAGGTATCTGCTGAAGAGATAGATATGGCAGAAAAAGAACTGGCCGGATTTGAAACCGAATTGGTGCAGCTTAATGGATCCAGGACCGCCCTGGAAAAAGAAAAAGAAGAAGAGCAGCGGCGGGTGGATGCCCATAATAAACTGGATGAGGCCAGGAAAAGACAGCAGGAACTGCTGTCAATGAAGGACAATATGGAGAGCCTTAAGGCTGAGATCGAGCGGGCGCAAAAGGCATCAGATATCCGCTCAGAGATGGCATCGTATCATACTGAAAAAGACCGGGTGGAAAAACTGGAGTCTGCACTGGAAGGGAGTATACAGGAAAAAGAAGCAGGACAAAAACGATTCGATGAAGCGAAAGCGAAATATGATTTGTCCAACCTGGAATTTGAAAGTGCCAGAAAAGACGCAGATGAGAAAGAAAATGTATATAATGATGCCGCTGTCCTGGAAACCCGCGGCAAGGAGCAAATAGGGGAAGCAGATAAAAAACAGAAGGAAGCAGATGACCTTAAAGTAAAACTGGACAAACTTAACAGGCAGATACAACAGAAGAACAAAGAGATCACTGTACTGGAAGAGCAGCTTAAGGGTGACAGGGAGTTCCTTGAACACAATCCCCTGCCTGAAAATGCCGATGACCTGCTGGCACGAGCGTCACAAACTGCAGCCTCTCTTACCGAGAAGGAACGGACTTTGGGAGAGAAACAGAAAGCCCTGGACAGGGAAAAGAAGGAACACGGGGTAAAGACAGAAGAGATGGAAGGGATTGTGGATGAAGGGAAAGACATTGAAACCAGGAAAAATGACATCACGTCCCGCCTGGAAGCTGCCAGGCAGGCACTGCAACCGCTGACTGACGAGGGTGACGGCTCCTACTGGCGCACATTAGGGTCGGCATGGGGTGAGGTAAGGGATGCAGGCAGCAGGTTCCTTGAATCCTATGGACAATTCTGCAGGATATTTGATGATACTATATTGACCGCATCGGTGCAGGAATTCAATGAGAACCTGCATGAATTCAAACACAGGACAGAACTCTTGAACCAGCAGGTAATGACCGCAGAGGAAAAGGTCAAACGCTGTCAGGCCGAGGAAAAGGCCGTAGCTGCCGCCAACCAGGCACTTATCCTGCGCAGGGAGCACCTTACAGCGGGGGAGCCGTGCCCTGTATGCGGTTCAACTGAGCACCCCGACGCCGGTAAACACGAACCGGACAGGGAAGGTTCCATTGATATGGCGAGGGAGAATGTGCAAAGTGCCGAAGCAGGACTGGAAAAGGTAAAGCAGGGACTTGAATCTGCTTTCAGGGAACTCTCAAAGCTGGCAAAAAAGAAGGTTACTGCATGCGACAAGCAGATAGATAAAATAGAATCCCTGTTAAAACAAATAGATTCTACCGAAGCTGAACTGAAACTTGCAGAGCAGCAGATCGAGGCCATCAACAGCCGTATTGATGCATTGAACAACCAGATCGAAGGCATCGGTCAAAGGATACAGGACATCTCTACCGGAATAAAGGATATGGAAGATGACATTGCAGATAACAATAAGCAGTTCTACTCAATAATTCCTGCTGAATTTACAGGAGAACCTCCTGGTTCTGCATTTGAGAAATTCAAGCAGCATATTTCAAATACCAGGGATTCTATCGGGCGTCTGGAGCAGAACAACAGTACACTTGTAGAACTGGGAACCTTTGTACAGGAGAACACCAGACGCTTTAACGATGACACAACACGCTACAACAGCCTGCTTGAAACCGCTACCGGATACAGGAATGAGGGCAGCGGATTACTTGAACAGGTCATGGAAATTACCGGCGGTAAAGGTGTAGAAGCAGCAAGGTCGAAACTTGAAGCACAACTAATTAAAAAGGAGAAAAACAGGAATACCATGCTGGAAGATTCCGGGCAGGCTGAAACGCAACTGGCAGCGATTACAGCCCGGCTGGAGGGACTGAGAACTGAGTTGGGTAAGACGCAGGAGGTAATGGCTACCGCAAAGTCCGTATACCTGCAGGCTCTTGAAAATGCAGGTTTTGAATCTGTAGAGAAACATAAGGCATCCTCCAGGGACCCGGGCTGGATGGATAAGAAAAGACAGGCGCTGCAGCAGTATGACAATGATAGGCATACCGTTGAAGAGAATATAAAGACACATGCAGCCGTTTTTGCACAAACTCCCTTCAATCCCGATAACCTCGTGGATATCCTTGACAGGGAGCGGGAGCTTCTTGCATCAATTGAAGAGAAGAACACCCTTAAAGGTGGACTTACAGGTAAGATAAAAACACTTAATGATAACTTCACAAAGAGACAGGAGCAGGAAAAGAAGCTGGAAGGGGCCATAGCTGAAATGGAACGATGGCAGAAACTTGCAGGGGTAATACCTGCAAACAGCCTGAGGGACTTTGCTTTGCAGACCATGTTCGACCTGCTCATTACAATCGCAAACCGCCAGTTGTCTGATATAACTTCCAGGTATGCATTAAGGGCTGTTGACCTGAAGGATATGGTGGTAATAGACCTGTGGAATGCAGGTGAGGAGCGCCCGGTTGAGACCCTGTCCGGCGGCGAGTCATTCCTGGTCAGCCTGTCGCTGGCTTTGGCACTGTCTGAACTGAGTAGCGGGCGGTCCAGGCTGGAATCATTGTTTTTGGATGAGGGCTTTGGCACACTGGACAGCGAGACCCTGGATGCCGCCTTAAATGCACTGGAAAGCCTGCGGTTGTCTGGCAGGACCATTGGTGTGATCAGCCATATCGACCAGCTTACCCGGCGCATACCTGTGAGGATAGATGTGAAAAGGACAGGGGTCGGGACTTCAACTATACATGTGAAGGGGTAGGATGGAAGAGGTTATATGCAGGCGGATGATCTGTTTTGCCTCCGGAATGGGAAGTGAAACATTCTTCAGGTTAAGATCTGCCAGCTACCGGGGCGACCTGGGGAAGAGGAGCATGGGCCGTGAGCCAGGACCTTAGAGGATGGTGTGGATTATGACTGGATTAGTATGCAAGGGCTACCAGCATTAAAGAAACGAAAATAATTTCATGTTTTACAAGTTATCTGACAAATAACCATTAAACAGGATTCAAAGCAGTAAACCGCTTTATTTAAGTATACAAAGACCCTGTATTATTAGTACGGGGATAGTTATTTACAGCATAAATGAATTATGCTCGGGTAAACAATTGGGTTCAGGAAACTACCTTAAATTCACTAATAAATTGCACAGGTCATGAAACATAGGACACTACCTGATATTTACAAGCAAATTTATTGCATACATTTATACCAGACATTCATATTCTCAATATTTCCTGAGATATTAGTATTGTTTAGTAATGTACCGGTGTATGAATATCCTGATTTACTAAATAAGATATTTATTCCATATGAAATAGCCCGTGCAATTGTGTAAGCCACTCTTACATCCCTCATTTGCATTTCATTTTCCATACATTGCAAAAGATATGATGCAAATCCCCGACCTCGATACTCAGGCAAAGTAGCAAAATCAGTCATCTCTGCATTTTGTGACTTGATATCCATTTCAGAAGATGATAATGAAACAATTTCATCATCTTTCCATATACCAAAATAGACTATATTTTCTTTCATTGTTTTTTCAATATAATTAATATCGTGTATGGGAAATGGATATGTTTCAAATACATTTTTATAAATCTCGACAATTTTGTTTGCATCTGATCTTTCACAGATCTTATAATAACATTCAGACGAAATCTCACTATTTATCGGCCTTTGAGCTTTTGATAGTGCCATATTGACAATTTTCTCAATCTCAGCATCTTTTTCATCCTGATTTGATAATTCATATCGATATTTGCTCATAAAAAAGACATCCTCGTTGCCAGTAAAAAAATTCGGAATATGAGCTTCAACAATATACTCATTGTCCATGAAAACATCTTTTGCAAAGGCTGGAACCTTAGCTATTATCTTAGAATAATCCTCAGAAGATGCCAATTTATCTAAATCAGATATTATTTTTGGTATGTCATCACTAACCAATTTCATCAGATATATACGATCATTATAATTTCCGTGTTGAATGATGGACTTACCAATGTTTGTAATCAGATCATTCATCGTCTCTTCTTTCCATACGTTCAGTATTTTCAGGAACAAGACTTTCAGTCTGATCAAAATCTGATAATAACTTTCCAATACCAATAGCTTTATACTCATCAGCAGGGTCAAGTTTCAATTGCAATTTACAATTATCACAATCTCTATCGCAAAAAATAGACTTGTATTCATCTGGTTCTTTGTATGCGGTAATAACTCCCTCATAATTGCGTAAAATTACTTTGTTGGTCGACCATGAGATCAAATAGTTAGGCATTACCGGGATCTTGCCACCTCCACCCGGTGCATCAATTACATAAGTAGGAACCGCAAAGCCACTTGTATGTCCGATCAGGCTTTCAATAATCTCAATACCTTTACCAACTGGTGTACGAAAATGAGATAGACCTTCGGATAGATCGCATTGATAGAGATAATATGGTCTGACTCTATTTTGAACAAGTTTATGCACCAATCTTTTCATTATCCTTGGACAATCATTTACTCCAGATAACAAGACTGTTTGATTGCCAAGAGGTATTCCTGCATCAGCCAGTTTCCTCAGTGCTTCTGAAGAAGAATTTGTGATTTCTCTTGGATGATTAAAATGCGTGTTTATCCACAATGGATGATGTTTTTTTAACATTTCTACTAATTCATCAGTTATACGATATGGCAGTACAACAGGCATTCTTGTACCAATTCGTACAACCTCAACATGGGGAATTGCATTTAATTCTGTGAGAACCCAGTCAAGATATTCATCAGGTAACATTAAAGGATCTCCACCTGACAATAGAACATCCCGCACAGAAGGAGTATTTTGAATATATTCTATTCCCTTTAAGATTTCATTTTTGTCAGGAATGGAGTCTTTATCCCCAACTTTTCTTTTCCTTGTACAATGCCTACAATACATAGAACATAAATTGCTAATATGAAATAATACTCTGTCAGGATACCTATGTATAATTCCTGGAACTGGGCTATCTGTATCTTCAGCTAAGGGATCGTTTGTTTCAGATTTGCTAATAATCAGCTCTGATGGAGATGGAAATGATTGTTTGAAAATAGGATCATTTTCATAATCATCAGAATCAATCAATGATAAGTAATAAGGCGTGATTGATATCGGGAATTTTTTTATAGTTTCATCAAATTGTTTTCTTAAATTTTGATCGAATTCTATGTTAAGTAGGTTCTCAAAAGTTGCAATATCTTTAATGGAATGCTTGATTTGCCACCCCCAACTTTTCCAGTTCGAAATTGAGACATCTGGATTTATGTTTTCTGCGATTTGTTTCTGATTTTTACTGTAAATTGGCATGATTTTATTCTCATTTAGAATGTTTATGACTAGGATCGAATAGTTTTATAATTTTTATTAAATAAAAATTGTTAAACCCCATTTTCCCAAATCTGGTCTTTTTATCACGTATTTCTAGTTTGCATACATATATACTTTCCTGTTATGTG
>CBDUUM010000059.1:0-8079 GCA_965370445.1 uncultured Methanosarcinales archaeon | reverse complement strand
ACGCTGAGGGAGAGATTCGAACTCCCGTGGCGCAGTGCACCACCGGTTTTCAAGACCGGCGCCGTGGTCCGCTTGGCTACCTCAGCAAGGTGGTTTCAGGTTGGATCAATTAAAATTGAAGGAGAAGAACTACTCCTCTCCAGCTTCCGGTTCATCTGATTCGGATTCATCAGATTCTTCAGCTTCTGATTGCTCCTCTTCTTCGGAATCAGGCTTTAACAGTTCTTCTGTATAAGTTTCAACATATAGCACTTCTGTCAGTTCAGTATATTTCAACATATCCAGTGCCAGTTGTCTTTTAGTGTTCAACCAATGCTGTGAATAATTAAATTCCAGGGGCACGTTGACCCTGGCAACAGTATCATCGATCTCGATGTCCATTTCCTGGGCCATATAAAGTGCACTAAGGCCAACTGCTTTTTCCTTCAGGTCCTCAAGCACAGCTTCGATCTTGTAATCATATGTTATCATCTGGCCTGCCATGGGGCTGTTGAAATCCACCCTGGCGTGGCGTCCCATGACCTTAAGTACTTTACACTGTTTACCTTCGAATTGAACCGTCATCCCTACCTGTGGTTTCTGTTCAAAACGTCTGAGAGGTAAATCCCTTACCAGCTTGGAAAGGTGTACACCAAAAGCTTTTTCAGGTGGAATTGTGGCAGTCCCTTCATAGCCTGCTTCATGTTCTTTTATGTCTTCCTCAAGACCGGCGATTATCTGGTTCACACCAATAATGATCACATCACCACCGTACCTGCCATTGGGATTATATATATTATGGACATTTGCCACCTCTTCATTTGTAGTATCGAAGATAGTACCGTCCTCTAATTTACCTGTGTATGATATTTTAATAAAATCTCCTTCATTGATCGTCATGATAATTACACCGAGGTCTAAGATAACGGGATTGGTAAAAAACATTTCCATGCCATATCATATCATTACAAGCTTACAACAAATGATGACATGAATGAAAGATGGAAAAGTCTTAAATCAATTCATTCCAATCAATCTTTCAACCGGGGATAGCTATGGATGAAATAACAGAAATATATGAGAAAGTAAAAGACCGCATGAGTATGGAAGATTTCCTTGCCCGGATGGAAGAAAAGAAACACCTCCTGGGCGGCCTTCCTGATGATAAAACTCTTGCAACCCTTGTGATCTATGATATGGGCGAGTATGATGATAAGGTAAAGATAGGACAGGTAACACTTGATAATTCTAATGTTACGATAGTGGGCAAGATCATGGCCTGTTCAGATGCCAGGGAATTCAATCGCGAGGACGGTTCCACAGGCAGTGTTGCTAACCTGACAGTTGCGGATGAGACTGGTTCTATCAGGGTCGTGCTATGGGAAAGTGCTGCTGACCTGGTACAGGTAGGAGAGATCGTGTTCGGGGATGCAGTCCAGGTATCCGGTTTAGTCAGGGAAGGACGTAATGGTCTTGAGGTCAGTGTTGGCAGGGGCGGCAGTATAGATAAAGTAGCCATGACTGAAGAGATCAGGGTAAGGACCGAACCCTACCGTATCGAGGAAATAAAAGCGGGTATGAGCGATATACACCTGGTAGGAAAGATACTCGACATGGCAGATACCAGGACATTCCAGCGAAAGGATAATACTACAGGTAAGGTCAGGAACCTGACACTTGGCGACTCCACAGGTAAGATCAGGCTCACGTTATGGGATAACAATGTGGAACACGTCGAACAGTTGAACCTGGGTGACACCATAGAAATAACCGGAGGCTATTCAAAAGAGAATTCCTTCAACAACCAGGTGGAGATCAACCTGGGAAATAACAGCTCAATTAAAAAGACCAGTAAGCAGGTGGAGTTCAGGGAGAAGATCACCCTCATTGGCGATATCGAGATCAATGAGTCATACAGCATTGCAGGATATGTTACAGGGCTTGATGAACTGAGGGAATTCCAGCGCAAGGACGGCTCAACCGGCAGTGTAGTGAACATCCACTTATCAGACGACTCAGGCAGGATAAAGGCTGCACTCTGGGATAAGCAGACCGAGATCATACATGAGATAGATATCGGGACTAAACTGCAGGTGACCGACTGCTATGCTAAGTCAGGATGGAACGACGAAGTGGAATTAAGTGTGGGTGAACGCAGTACAATAACAATACTTGAAAAATAAGGGATTTACCTGGACCGGGCCTTTGCCTTTTTTACTTTTTTAAGCTTTTTCTTGTCCATCTTGGTCCTGAACTCGCTTACTTCTTCTACTGTCTCTTCCTTTTCCCTGTAAAACATAAGACCCGCAATTAAGCCAAATACCACGATAAAAAGAACACCATAGAACTGGAACTCGGTCAGCGGACTGAAATCCACGTGCTTGAACATGAACTTATCAAGTATCCAGATGACAGCAGTGGATATTACGGCCAGGATCAGTGAGTACAGCAGTGCAAGTAAGTCCTGTTGTGAAACCCATTTTTCGATTTCTGCATTCATTTTGTTTTATCTCCTCGTCCTTCCATTGAAGGCTTTAATATAAAAAAACTTTTGTATTTAGGATGTATGACCTGCCTTACCTTTCCCACAGGTTCTATTCTTTATCCCTTTCAATTATGAATGCACCCACGTAGCCGCATTCCTTACACTGGTACTGGACACCGGTCTTAAGACCCATGTAATAAGTGACGTTTGTCGAATTGCACTGGGGGCAGATAAGGACAGAGTCAGTCCTCTTCAGGGCTTCCTCCTCGATTTTCCTGTCAAGTTCATTGAAATCCTCAGCATCTTCCTGTACAATCATATTGCTACTTTTTTACTGTGAAGGTGAATGTTATACCTTTGCCTTCCTTGCTTTCTACATGAATCGAACCTCCATGCCCTTCGACAATCCCTTTTGCGATGGTAAGACCCAGGCCTGTCCCGTTGGTATCATTGTATATATCATTACCCACCTGATAGAATTTTTCAAATATTTTTCCAATATCATCAGTTCCCAGTCCAATTCCATTATCTTTTACAGTGGCCTGTATATACTGGTCAAGTTCCAAGATGTTAATATCGATCCTGCCCCCCCATGGAGTAAATTTCAGGGAATTATTCAGCAAGTTTGCAAATACGGATACAAGGGCATCCTTATTTCCAGTAATGCCGGGCAGGTGTTCGGGAATGTATGTGTAAATACCTATTCCCAGGTCATAGGCGGTTTTCTCAACAGTCTCGATTGATGTACTGATAACTTCGTGTAGATCCACCTCTTCTTTCTTAAAGTTCATTATGCCTGACTCGATCCGGGAAAGATCCAGCAGGTCATTGACCATACGTGTCTGGCGGTCAACATTTCGCAGTATTTTTTCGATCAATTTATCTTTATCTACCAATTCGTTCTCGTCAACATCTTTCAACAGTTCGGTTGAAGTCTTTATAGCAGTAAGGGGCATTTTGAGTTCATGCGAAACCATGGAAACAAAATCGGATTTCAGTCCATCCACTTCCTTTAGCTTCTGGTTTGACTTTTCAAGGAATTCATTGGACTGCTTGAGTTCATAGGTTTTATTGTCAACCTCATGTTTCAGGGATCTGTTCCAGCTTGCAAGCAGGAGGGTAAGTGAGAATCCACCCAGCAAGGTGATGCTGGCTGAAAATAATACCAGGACTGTATGCTTTAATAATGCCGGATGTGTAATTTCTTCAACTTCAGTTGCAGGGCTAACGACCGCCACTGACCATAACCGCCGCCGCCAATCTATAGGTGAGAATGCTATCATCTTGTTTTCTGATGTATTGTTTTTTCCACTCAGGGTAAATTCTGCAGTTCCTTCTGACCCGTTCAACTGTTCTTCCATGATGTGCATCCATTCCGGATTTGATTCATTAAGTATATCAAAATAATTATCTCCTGCAGTATATTGCCCGGACCCGTCATACAATACCTGTCCGTTCCTGTCAACAAGATATACATAACCGGAAGAATCGTAAGGTTCGAGATATTTTTCTACCAGTGTAGACATACTTATGATCCCCAGTATAGTTCCTTTATGCTCCTCTCCATCAAAGATCGGGACCCAGATAAACGAACCAAGACCCCCTTCAAAAAGACCAACCGGATTCGTACAATATGTATCCCTGGTGTCCCTGGCATGTTCAATTGGATATTCCCTGTTATTTTCATACAGGTCGTATCCAATGGGAACATTCTCTTCAGGATAACCTGCAACAACCACACCACTGGCATTGATGTACTCCAGGGCATAATAACCTGTGCTACCTTCATAGATATCTACAAATAATGCCTGGAATTCCTCAGGAGAAGCATTTGCATGGTTTCTGGCTATTGATTCTGTCAATTCGACTTTTTCATTGAGGAATTCCTCTATACCAGTTGAAAACTGTTCGGCAAGGAGCAAATTTTGTTTACTGAATTCCTGCTTTGCAACTTCACCTACATCATTGTGGGTTTTTATTCCCATAAAGATAATTAAAAGTAAAAAAAGGACACTAATAACTGCGATTGTGAAAATTACTTTTTTTTCATGTTTTTCCATCAGTGAGAATTTTTCTTCCTTTTGTATTGTGATACCACCATAATGTAGGTCAATTCAATAATCGGGTGAATTGCTCAATTATTACTCAATTAATAGAATAGTGCAATGGATTATCAAACTTTTGAAAAAGTACGGCTAAAAGTACAACTGCTTTTCACTCTTATCGTTAATCATGATCAGGATGTTTCCTGTTTAAAATTACTATTTATCGCTTTCGGTGTGCCAGTATTTCTTTAGACATCTGCTTTTTAAGACGCATAAAGTCTACATCAGAAAGACCCACAACTTCCAACACGCCGTCCCTTAAGAAACATGGTTTGGTGATCTTGCAGCACCATGCCATGCTGCCGAAACAGGTACTATCCCCGTATTCCAGGAGTGTGCCCTCCACGATTTGCAGTTTCAGCTTTGTAAACTCCTCGGCTGACATACCGATCTGGTTAAGGGCATTGTGAACTGCACAGGGTTTTACTGGCAGGCAGCAAAAAGCCAGTGCCCGCAGGTCCCCGCCGCCGCATATGTGTTTTGGCGAATTATACCAGCCTGTGGTCATCTGGTATGAGGTGATCTGGTCCACAAGGAACCGCAGGGTGTTTGGTTCTTTTAATACTGCCCTGGCAACAGAGACCATATCAGCACCCCTGGAGAACATGGACTTGGCTGCAGAATAATCAACGATCGAATTGTTACCGATAATAAACAGGGATGTAATGTTGCGTATCTTTCTTATGACATTCACGTCAGCACCATGCCTGCCCACGGCATCGATATGGATGATATGGGCACCTGCCTTCTCAATCATATATGCAGTCATCAGGTCGTCAACCACATTGGCCCTGATCTTGACAGACACTACAACTCCTGTGCCCTTGACCGCCTCAATGATCTCGCGCAGGGTATCAGGATGCTCAAGCAGGGATTGACCTGCGCCCAGTTCCATTATCTCGGGCTGGCGGCAGTGTGCGTTTATTTCAATACCTGCCCCGTATTTTTTAGCAATCCGGGCAGCTTCAACATATACATCGATATCTGCCGCCCTGACATTAACAAGGACAGCACAATCATCAGGGTTATCAGTAATTGTTTCCAGTTCAGATGCCAGGAATTCCATTGGTGAATCTGTTACGAACTCACTACGGCCGCGCTGGGCAATTCTTTTTGCAGCGTCGTTTGTACTGTCATCCAGGTTATAACCGCCCAGCACCACCAGTCCTGCATGGTCAGTGAACTGTTTTGCAAAATTGCTATTGGTAATACCTGCCATTGGGGCAAGGGCAATGGGGTTCTTTGGAGTAAGATATCCGATTCTCAGATCGAATGGTTCAATCAGTTCTGTGTTCAATTGTGCTTCCTCACAGGCAATGTGAATGGTAATTCGAATTTTTTCAGGAATCTTCCAGATTGTTTAAACTATAAAAGTTTTACTGGAATCGAACGTTAAATCGAAAATATAAGTGATTATTTGTTAATTATTGCAGGAGTGATGTCTTTTCCATTCTTACAACAATATGGAAGCAAAGAACAAACCCACAACAATTATTGTCATGAACAACCCGATATATACAATCGGATTCCATGCCAGCACCTTGCGCCCGTCCAGTACGCTGATCGGCAGCATATTGAATCCTGCCAGCAGCAGGTTGATCATCACACCCAGGCGACCGATATCGTATAAAAACCCGGTATCAGTTAACAGCGGCATGAAAGCAAAAGCCAGAAACAGGTTCATCACAGGACCAGAGGCAGCGATCTTACCGTATTGTTTTTTGGTAATATGTGGTCCGAATATCTGCACGGCACCGGGTGCTGCAAACAGGATACCGATCTGCCATGCCATGTAAATGGCCAGCAGCAGCATCCCGAAACTCATCCTGAATTCGGCCCATGCACCGTACTGCTGGGCAACGAACTTGTGCCCCATTTCATGGAAAATAAAGGATATACCCACCGTGACCAGGGAGATTATGAACAGGTCAGTGATAAACGGCCCGAATATCTGAGAGCTCGTGGGCTTCCCATCCAGTTCCATCCATGCGAGCATAATGGCAAATGCATAAGATATTGCCACCCAGGCAATGAACAAATGTTTTAATTCAGTACTGCTTGTATTGAATATAGCCATTTTTTTCGAGCGCACGGTCTGGAAATGTACTTGTTCAAGGCCAGCCACCTGGGACTGTTCAATTTCAGGCATACAAGGAACCTATGAGGATACTATGATTTAATGTTATTCAACTTTCTATCTTCATTTGTATTTTCATTTACACAGTCCTAAAGAAAATCCATTAATCTCTTCTGGTTCATCTTCCTGTCCAGCAGTTTCGATTTGGGTCGCCACATCTCACTAACGGTATTTATCCGCAAAGACATATCATCCAGTGCATCGTTAACGGAATCAAAACTCACCGGGACCGATGACACTGCTTCCCGGGCAGCTTCCCTGACAACCCATACCCCCAGGGGTGCCCAGTAATCAGGCGTAATTTCCCTGATCGTGAACACATTGGCACTGCGATGCATCCGGTGCAGGTGCTCAAGCACAGGCAGGCGTGCCGCATAATACCCGCCGCCCAGGTTCGAGTATCCTTTCTTGCCGCCATAGTTTTCCCAATCCGATTCTACCGAAGTTGCCCCGGTTGACCATACAGCCTTTGGCATCCATATCTCTATTAATTCGTACGCAAAGGCCCCGGGAAATACCAGTATCTCGAAGTGGTTACCGTGCAATCCTCCGCTGTACAGCAGGATATCATTCACCTCAGGGAAATATCGGATCTCATCGATCAACATCTTCCCGACCATATCATCTGTGGCTGTGATGGACCAGCGGGTGGGCACGATCTTGCGCTGTTTTCCCAGCAGTCCGATAGAAAGTAACCTGTTTATGTGGTCCACAGTGATATCTGCGTTATAGAGTTCCCCTATCTCATCCACAGCCCTGGCATCGGTATCACTTACTGCTTTATCCACCTGCCTGGGGACTACCGGGTTCTGGGCTATATCCAGTTTTGTAACCTCTCCGGCAGGGCCCATGGGCGAGAGTACACCATCGAAACGCAGTCCCACACGGGGCACCTTGCTGAACCACACCTCTGTATCTACAGGTTTTTCAGATAATGCCAGTTCCTGGGTCTTGTGCAGCATGGCATCGGGATTTGAAGCATCCTTTACATTGAATTTCATATTTGACCTGACCAGGCTGGACCTGAGTCCTACGATATCCCTGATACCTAAGTGGTTCCATGAACCCGGACTATCATAGACAGCAGCATCACTGGCCGTGACCTCAGGCGGTATAAGGGGTCCTGCAGATACCTGCGGATACCCGTACCGTCCCACAAAAACCGATGGAGGAGATGCACCAAAAATGTTATCAGAAAGCTTGGCAGTTGTGCCAAGTGACTTGAACCTCTCAAGTATGGGGCAGGCAGGACGGCCGCACAGCCCCTTCCCCTTACAGGATACACACAGTGAAGGCATATCTGGATATATTGGAGGGCGGCTACATTAAAGGATATGATTGTAAAGGATATGATTGGTCTGTGGTAACAAATT
>CBDUUM010000058.1:0-8166 GCA_965370445.1 uncultured Methanosarcinales archaeon | reverse complement strand
GTATCCCTGTATTGTATCCCTATATTGTATCCCTATATTGTATCCATGTATTATATGTGAAATTGAGTTCATGCTAAATAAGGTGTGTGAAATAGTAACCATACACCAAAAACTATAATAATCATTGTATAATATTAAACAATATCAGTACCAGTGATTTATCGAAAATTATAAATCCATATTAATAGTGACTTAATTTAAATATTATTTATTAGAATTAACTATTTATATTATTAAAAAAATAAGAAATAATACATTAGGTGATATGATATATGAAATCTTCTGAAGTAAGGGTTTTTGATGATAATGATTTGGAGTTTATTGATATTTTACGGAATTTAAATCTGTCAAGGAATGTGGCTTCAACTCTTGCGTATCTTTCCAATGTTGATGAAGCAACTTCAAAAGACCTGGAACTTGGTTCCCAGCTCAGGCAGCCAGAAGTTAGTATTGCCATGAGGGAGTTAAGGACTTTCGGGTGGCTGGGTGAAAGAGAGGTCAAGAAAGAAGGCAAGGGCAGGCCGATGAAAGTCTATAAGCTTGCTGTTCCAATGAGTGAAATTGTTGAGTATCTCGAAACACAAACCAAAGAAGATACTCATAGGATATTGGAAAACATCGGGAAACTAAAAATGTTGAAGTTTTATAAAAAGTAGATTGTTTTTTCCTTTTTTGCTAAACTTAAACATATTTCCTGATTTTGTCTTGTTTTTTTTGTGGTACCTGAATTACGTAATCAACAGGTAAAATGAAAAATATTTTTTAACATATAGGAAAGTATATACTTTCCGACAGGCTTAGAAAATCCGACAGAAGGGAGGATTTTCTTGATTATGAGATACTTGCCCCAAAAACACAGGGTAACCCTTAAAGATACTGCTACATTAAAGGAGTAAATATGGACCACTGGATATCCCCAGAACCAACCAAATTTGAAAGTGAACACCCGCTATTCCTATGTGTCCTTTCAAATACGGATACAGCCAGTATCCCCGGCATCTCAGCGGCAGGGAAATCACCAGGGTTGATCGACTATACCCCGGCAGGAGATGCCGAATTAGTAACACTGGGCAGGACAGTGTGCAATGCCGAACCCCCGATGACGGACCAGAGTCCTACACCTGCCGTAATTACCAGGGCGGCAATGCAGTTGACAGGCATCCCTTTTATGTTCATAAACAGTGGCCTGAAGATAATTCCCAGTATACCGCTACTGGATGTTGGTGCCTTTCCTGGCAGGGATATCAGGACGGCCCAGGCAGTGCCGGATGCGGGTAAGATATATGCGAATGCAGCAGAGATAGGACGCCAGATACGAAAGCTCTCAGATCTTGTTATTATCGGTGAGAGTATACCAGGCGGGACCACCACTGCCATGGGTGTGCTTCAGGCAGTGGGCATAGACGGCAGGGTGAGCAGTAGTAATTCCCTAAACCCCCTGGATATTAAAGCACAGGTCGTGGACGAAGCCTTTAGCATTGCAGGCATCCGGTTTGGGGATATGGCACATGACCCTATGGGCGCAATAGAGCGTTTCGGCGATCCAATGATGCCGTGTGTATGCGGTCTCATGGATGGGTTGGAGGATACAAGGATCGTACTGGCAGGTGGCACGCAGATGATGGCAGTGCTGGCCCTCCTGGATGGTCTGGGTATAGAAGGGAATATTTCAATTGCCACTACGAAATTTGTGGCAGATGACGGCACTGCCAGTTTTGTTGAAACTGTATCTGACCTGGGCTTTGAATCGTATATTGCCGACCCTGGTTTTAGCAAGTCCAGGTACCTGGGACTCAGGATGTATGAATCCGGGGTTATCAAGGAGGGCGTAGGAGCAGGTGGTGCAATGTTTTTAGCAGGACTTATGGGGATCAGGCAAAAAGAGTTCAGGGAACAGGTTGAACTGGTGTGTGACCAGGTATTGTAAACCTTCTAAGACTCCAGTATCCCGGATTCAATATCTTCGATCATGGAGTTCATCTTTTCATACCAGGTATCTATATTCTCTTTTACCATCTCTTTTAATTTACATGGGTCAAGTGCTACATATACGTAATAATAGCCTCCACCCTCAATGGTTTTAGTCTCCCTGTATACCAGTTGGCATGACATGAGGTTTTGCAGGGACCTGTAGGCAGTGCTGCGTTCCCGGTTAAGCAGTTCACCCAGTTTTTCAGCAGTCATCTGTCCATGGGATACCAGTAACTTGTATGTTTCCAGGTCCAGGTTCTTTAATCCAAGCACGCATTTGGCAATGTCCGAGCAATTGAAATTACCATGGATCATTTCAGGTATGGAATTCGGAATTTCTTACACCCCTCATTATTTCTTACACCCCTCATTATTTCTTACACCCCTCATTATTTCTTACACCCTGTCATTGTTACATATGATTTGTATAATGTGTATGATCTGTTCAGTATTATTCTGGCAAGTGGTAAGTGGTAAGTACAACATTTGTTAAGTACAATATTGTATAGTTTGTACAAAACCAATATAATATTACAACTATTTATTTAATAATTTATCGATGGTCGAAATGGAGAACGATAGATATATTGTGGTCCAAGGGTGCAGGAAATGCGGAAAATGTGACCAGGTGTGCCCTGTGGATGCACTGTACAGGGTTGACGGCGAGGCACGTATAGATTATGATAAATGCACACGCTGCGGTAAATGTATTGATATTTGTCCGAATAAGGCTATAATCTACCTGGACTGACCAGCCAGGACTTCGAGGCATCCTTCCAGCGTGCCGTTACCTGTTATGTCGGGTACAATTCCATTATCACACATCATGCCTGCGGTCTTGGGTCCGATGGCGATCACTGTTTTACCTGCTACATCCCCTGCCGATACACGGGCCAGATTAAATGATTTTCCGCTGGTAAAGATGATCGCATCCACATCAGGCAGTATTTGCCTTAGATCGTTTCCGGTTGGGACCAGCCTGTAGGCTACTCCTTCCAGTACACGGGCGCCTGAAGCAGTAAGCGACTCCACCAAAGCGGGATTTGGGATATCCGGCCGTACTATTGCTATGGTTTTGCCCATGATACGTGACTTGAGATGGGATGCGAAATGGTCAGAAGAGAATGAGGTGATAGTTTCACAGTTGAGGCCCTTATCGGCGATGGCTTCCTGTGTCCTGGGACCGACTGCCATAATAGTGGTTGTATCCGGGACACTGCCGCACTGTTCAAAGAAGTACCTGACACCCATAGTACTTGAGAAGATAAGAAAATCCACTTTGCCTGAGGCCACTTTCCTACAAAGCTCATCCAGTGATGCAGGATTATCCGGAATTCCGGTCTTCATTGTCGGGACCAGTATTGCATCATGGCCGTACTTTGAAAAGAGTTCACGGGTGCCGCCGGACTTTTCTTTCAGCCGGGTTACTGCGATTTTCATCTGATTGAATATCTTCGGTATATGATTTAACTTATTCCAATCATTGTTCCGGACCCCATCCCCCCATCCCATATCCAATCATCCCTCTCCTGACCCAATCGATCCTGTCCTGACCTCGGGAGCTTTATCAACAAATTTATATTTACTAATACATGTCAGTTATCCGTTAATTGCTTGAAATTAGGTCAGAAGCAATTGTAATAACCTGGGATATGGTAATTGAATAACCTGAGATGTGACAATGAGTACCAGCTTTCTACTAATGTCAGTCGTCATCGGTTTTATTCTCGGTATATTCAGTGGGCTGGTGCCAGGTATCCATACCAATACGTTCTCTTTCATCTTAGCCGCCTGTTCCCCCTTACTTGATGAACTGGGCTTTAGCCCGGTATGTGTTGCAGCTATGATCATATCCAATGCCGTGACCCACACTTTTCTAGACATTATACCGTCTGTATTCCTGGGTGCGCCCGATCCCGATACATCACTGGCTGTGCTGCCCGGGCACCAGATGCTGCTGGATGGGCATGGTTTAGAGGCCATCAGGCTGTCGGCGCTGGGCAGTGCAGGCTCAGTGGTGGTCTCACTGGTACTGATCCTGCCCATGGCAATGTTCTTTGCCGGTGTGTATCCGTTTGTGGATCAGTACATTGGCTGGATACTGCTGGCTATTGTGCTGGTAATGGTCTATACCGAGCGTGGTGAGGTGGTAGAGGGACAGGGGCCACTGGTGAGGATGAAATACAGGATGTTTGCTGTAGTGCTGTTTTTGGGCTCGGGCCTTTTGGGCTTGTTTGCATTTAGATCCCAGGCACTGATGGACCCGCTTATCATGGTCGGCGAACCTTCCATACTCATGCCCCTGTTTAGCGGGCTGTTCGGGGCGTCCATGCTTGTGATAAGCATGCTGACCGATACGGTCATTCCAATGCAGGTAAGTTCCAGGCTGATCCTGCCCCCAAAGCGCATACTGAGGGGAACTATTGTCGGCAGCGCTGCAGGTTCGTTTGTGGCATGGCTGCCCGGTATCACTTCGGCAGTGGCCACAGTGCTGGCAAGGCTGGCAGTGAAGGAGGATTACTCGGATGATGACTCGGCCAGGGAGTTCATTGTTTCAATATCTGGTGTCAATACTGCAAACGCGATTTACGGACTGGTCGCCCTGTATGTGATTGGCAGGACCCGCAGCGGTGCCATGGTTGCTGTGTCTGATGTAATGGGCGGGATGAGCCTGGGTGTAGATATCCTGGTATTATTGCTGATAATAATTGTCGGGGTGTCGATCGCTGCCTATTTTATGACGATATACCTGGGTGACAGGATACTTGATGTGCTGACCAGGATCAATTACCGCAGGATGTGCATGGTGATACTGACAGGACTGACATTGCTTGTACTGGTGTTTACTGGCTGGTTCGGGCTTGTGGTGTTTGCTGCGGCTGTTCCTTTGGGTATGCTTGCACCCTACCTGAAAGTGAGGCGGACTCATGCTATGGGTGTGTTGATACTGCCGCTGATGATGTTTTATTTTTGATTTATGTGCAAGGCCCGCTACCTGAAAGGTTATTTATAATATTACTTAATCTATATTGCAAATAGATAATATAGTGTATATATTCTGGTGATTAGATTGCGCAAAAAGCTGACAGTGATACCTGAGAGATGTTCCGGCTGCAGGGTATGTGAACTTGTATGTGCCATATCCCATGCTGGTGTCAACAATCCCAAAAAGGCTAACATAAGAGTCATCTCACTATATCCACATCCTGTTATCAAGATGCCTGTCGTGTGTGAGCAGTGCAAGAAGCCAAAATGCAGGGATGCATGTCCCACCGATGCCATTGTGGTAACCGATGGCGTGGTCACTATACTGGAGGACAGATGTATCTCCTGCCATGCCTGTGTGAGCGCATGTCCTATCGGTGCCATATTCGTGCATGAAGATATAGAGACACCATTCAAATGCGACATGTGCGGCGGCAACCCAAAGTGCGTAGCAGCATGTCCCAAAAAAGCCATCCTGTATGTCCCTGAGCATACCCTGGGCCAGGCACACCGCTTAGCATCAGCATTACAGTATGCCAACATGCAGGAAGTCGAATATTTTGAGCATGGTGAAAAGAAAAAACTGAGATACGCAGAGATCGAGACCGGCGGTACAAGGGGTGATTCCCGGTGACCATTAATGGCGGATATTTCATGAAGATCCTGCATGTTGACATGAGCGAGTGCAAGACCCATGTAGAAGAAGTAGACGAGGAGTTTGCCCTGAAATACATAGGGGGAAGAGGTTGGGGTGCCAGGCTGGTGTGGGAGAACATGAAAGAAGATACTGACCCCTTAAGCCCCGAAAATATCATAGTAATAGCTCCCGGCCCTTTATCAGGATTATACCTGCCCTCATCCGGCAAGACATCCATTTGTTCTATCAGCCCGACCACCGGTATCTACGGGGACAGCAATATAGGCGGCATGTTCGGAGTGGAACTGCGCCAGGCAGGATTCGATGCAATGGTTATCAAGGGTAAGGCACCCGGGTTATCCTACCTCTGGATAGATGATGATGATATCCAGCTAAAGAGTGCTGAAAAGTATGCAGGTATGGGCAGCATAGAGACCGAACACCAGTTACGTGAGGATATTGGTGATGAGACAGTGAAGGTGGCATCAATCGGTCCTGCCGGTGAGAAAATGGTCAAAATGGCGTGCATCACCGCAGACTGGGGACGCAATGCCGGACGTACTGGTATGGGTGCCATTCTGGGTTCAAAGAACCTGAAAGCCATTGCCATTCGGGGCACCAGGGACCTGCCTGTTGCAGACCTAAAACGCCTCACCAGACTCAGTGACAAAGCATACAGGAAACTGTCCCAGCACAACCTGTTCGAGTTCTGGCAGCGCCAGGGCCTGATGAGTGTCATCGATTATGCCAATACGGCAGGCATCATACCCACCCATAATTTCAAGGATACCCATTTTGAGGACGCTGATAAGATAAACGGCGATGTCATGGAACTGGAATACAAGATCGGCGATACTGCCTGTTTTGGCTGTCCCATGGCATGCGGCAACGTGAACCTTGTCAAGGACGGTAAGTATGCGGGTACGGTCATCGAGGGGCCCGAATACGAGACTGCTGCCATGTTCGGCTCCAATGTGGGGGTAAGTGATTTTAGTGCCATACTCAGGGCCAACTACCTGTGTGACGAATACGGCATAGATACCATTACAGCAGGCAGTCTGATCAGTGTGATGATCGAGGCCTATGAGAAGGACCTGGTCACATTGGAAGACCTGGACGGCATGGCATTGAACTGGGGCGATGACGAAAGTGTCATGGAAATGATACGCAAGATAGCCTTCAGGGAGGGTGTGGGCGATACACTGGCAGAGGGTGTATATGGCGTGATAGAACGCTGGCCTCAACTGGCACCTATAATAAGCCATGTGAAGGGACTGGACCAGTCGGCATACGATGCCAGGGTTGCCATAACCATGGCGCTGGGATATGCTACCTCAGATATTGGGGCACACCATGCAAGAGCCTGGCCTATTGCCAAGGAACTGGAGATGGGATGCAACTGGGACCTTAACGAAAAGGCAGACCTTGTCATATACCACCAGACCGTACGTCCCCTGTTCGATATGCTGGGTGTGTGCAGGCTGCCCTGGATAGAACTGGGATTTGATGAGAATACCTATGCCGAGTTCTTTAGTGCAGCTGTCGGCATTGAGTTCACACTGGAAGAACTATTGAAACTAAGTAATGACGTTTACAACCTGACCCGTGCTATCAATATCAGGCTGGGACTGACCAGGGATGATGACAGGCCGCCTGAGCGGGTGTTCAATGACCCGATAAAGACCGGTCCCCATGCGGGAAAGGTGTTGAACAGGGATGAGTTCAGGGAGATACTGGATATATATTACCAGCGCAGGGGCTGGGATAAGGACGGCATACCCACAGATGAGACACTGAAAGCCAGCGGTCTTGAGGATGCTATAGAGTATATGGAGCCAAAGCGAAATACGAAGTAAAACGGAAGTGATTCAGATGAAAAACTTGACCATAGGATTTATTGGAACAGGTAAGATGGGGGAGGCACTTATCAGGGGCATGATAAATGCCGGCCTGGTGAAACCTGACAGGATATGTGCCAGTGATATTGATGAGCAGAAACTGAACACAATGGCAGAGGAACTGGGAATTGTTGTTTCTTGCGATAACTTGCATACACTTGAGAAGGCGGATGTGGTCGTACTTGCAGTGAAACCCCAGATTATCAGGTATGTGCTGCAGGGTATCAAGGAATCAACAATAAAGAAGCACCTGTTCATATCTATTGCAGCGGGTGTGAATATCGACAGCCTGGCTGATGAACTGCCTGGCGGGACCCGGATAGTAAGGGTCATGCCTAATATCTGCGCCACAGTTGGTGAGGCTGCTTCGGCTATATGTCCTGGAGATGCAGCTACCGAAGCCGATGTGGAAACCACCCGGAAGATACTGGGTGCTGTGGGCCGGACTGTTGTGGTGGATGAGCACCTGATGGATGCTGTTACCGGGCTATCCGGCAGCGGACCTGCATTTGTTTTTATGATAATAGAGGCGCTGGCAGACGGCGGCGTACACCAGGGTCTGGACAGGACCACGGCACAGACACTGGCGGCCCAGACCGTACTGGGTGCGGCAAAGATGATACTGGAGTCTGGCCAGCATCCCGGTGAATTGAAGGATATGGTGACATCGCCGGG
>CBDUUM010000057.1:0-8263 GCA_965370445.1 uncultured Methanosarcinales archaeon | reverse complement strand
GGAAAGATATTTTAGTGCTGTTACAATAAAAAGATGTTTACTTTATTCACAGGAATAATCTATAGCCGATTGTACTGTATGACAGGTCTTCGTGAACAGTTCGTCCACTCCAAAGCGTGCCTCGGCAGTCACACGTATCTTTGGCTCTGTACCTGAGGGTCTGACCAGTACCCAGCCATTCTCAGTGGCCACCCTGATACCATCAATAGTACTGACCTCTCCAAGTGAAGATAATTCACCAGAAATCCCTGCCATTGCCCCCTCCTTATGCTTGTCAGGACAGGCTATACCGATCCTTTTGGTCTGGTACACAGGCAGTTCATCCACCATTTCCGAAAGTTTCCGGGTGCCCATGATCTCTATTAATCTCACAGCAGCATATATGCCGTCCGGGCAAAATGAAATTCGGGGAAAAATCCAGCTTCCTGAGGGCTCGCCTCCGAAAGCAGCCCCCTCCTTTTTCATTGCCTCGGCCACGTAAACGTCACCCACCCTGCTTCGAATGATACGGGTATCAGGCAGGGCATCATCCACTATCATGGAAGTATCAACAGGAACAACTATACTGTCAGCCTCTTCATGAGCGGCAAAAATTGCAAGTAACTGGTCGCCGCCCACGAACCTGCCTTTATCATCTACAGCCATCATCCTGTCTGCATCACCATCATGGGCTATGCCCAGATCCGCACCCCATTCTTTTACCGTCTGCATAAGAAGCCCTAAATTCTCCTCTTTTGGTTCCGGGTTCCTGGCAGGAAAATGACCATCCGGGTTGGAGTTCAATGCAAGTACATGGCACCCCAGCCTTCGAAGCAGGAAAGGTGTTATTACGGAAGCGGCCCCGTTACCGCAGTCAACTACGACCCTTAGACCCTGCAGCTTGCCTGTGTGTTTCATTATAGCTTTAATGTGGTCTTCAATAGCATTCCCATAAATGTTAATGTCACCGACCCCATCCCATTTTGCGAGTAAATATTTAGATAATTCTACAGCCTCTTCTATCTCTTCCTGCTGTTGGCTGTCAAAGGCCATTCCATCAGGATTCCATAGTTTCATCCCCACATATTCTGCAGGATTATGTGAAGCAGTTATCATAACCCCCAAACTATAGTTCCTGGCAGCATATGCAAGGGTGGGAGTGGGCACCATACCTATTTGGGTGACATTACACCCGACAGACATCAGGCCGGCTGCAAAAGCTTCTTCTATCATCATCCCGGCCGCCCTTGGGTCCCGTGCTATCACAGCATCCGAGCAACCCTTACCGGCAGCTTTTCCTACATTAAGCGCCAGTTCCGGCGTAACATCAACATTGGTAATTCCCCTTATTCCCGAAGAACCGAACAATTTCATTATACCACCTATTCTACTGTAACGCTCTTGGCAAGGTTCCTTGGCTTATCAATGGAACAGTCTAATTCCAGTGCCGTATAATAAGCCAGTAGCTGGACAACCACAGATGAAAGCAGTGGAGTGAGCAGCTCATCAGTCATTGGGATGGAAATTACAAGATCAGCAAATTTCCCAATCTCACAGTCGTCGCAATCTGCTATAGCAATTACTGAAGCATCCCTTGCCGTTACCTCTTTAATATTACTGAGTATTTTATCATATGTATGACCGTGAGGGGCAATGGCCACCACTGGTACGTCCTTTGATATCAGGGCAAGTGGCCCGTGTTTCAACTCCCCGGCTGCATACCCCTCGGCATGGATATATGAAATCTCCTTCAGTTTAAGTGCGCCTTCCAGTGCCACCGGATAATTGATGTTGCGGCCGATAAAGAAATAATCTTTAGCTTTGACAAACATTAATGCACATTCATGAATAGTTTCGGCACCTTCAAGGATACGGCTTACATGTCCTGGTATCTTACGAAGTTCTGACAGCAGCATCCTTGCCCTGTCAGCATCCATCATGGATCTTGCTCTCGCAAAATGGATCGCCAGCAGGTACAATACCACCAGTTGTGAAGTGAATGACTTCGTGGCAGCCACACCGATCTCTGGCCCGGCCCTGGTGTAGATGGTATGGGATGCATCCCGGAAGATGGTGCTGCCTACCACATTTGTAATTGCCAGCGTCCTGCATCCGTAGGATGTAGCTTCATGTACTGCTGCCAGTGTATCTGCGGTCTCGCCGGATTGGCTGATTGCGATTACCAGGGTAGACGGGGCAAGTACCGGGCTGGAATACCTGAACTCAGAACCTGTATCCACATCAGTATGTATGCCAGCCAGTCCTTCAAACAGGTACTTGCCCAGCAATCCGGCATTATAAGACGTACCGCATGCAATGATCTCAATCCTCTGGAACTGCCTGATCTCATCACGGTCCAGCCCCAGTTCCTCGAAGTTGACATCGCCTTCAAGTTCTTGCAGCCGCCCTGTCATGGTCTCATGTATGGACCTTGTCTGTTCGTGTATCTCCTTTAACATAAAGTGGGGATAACCGGCCTTTTCAGCAGCTTCCAGGTCCCATTCGATGATGTGCTCCTTTTTTTCCACCGGGTTACCTTCCATGTCGAATACCCGGACCGAATCCTGTTTTACTGAGATGAGTTCCAGGTTGTTAATATATATGATCCGGTTAGTGTATTTCAGGATGGCGGGAATGTCAGAGGCTATGAAATTCTCATCCCTGCCCAGGCCTATGATCAATGGGCTGTCCTTTCTGGCAGCTATCAGTTCATCAGGATGCTCATTGCTCAGCACTCCGATCGCATAGGAACCACGGACATGTCCCAGTGCAGTACTGACCGCCAGACGCAGGTCGCCTGTATCATACTTATTGATCAGGTGGGCCAGCACCTCAGTATCAGTATCAGAAATGAAAACAAAGCCTTCTGAAATTAATTCATCTTTCAGTTCCTGGTAGTTCTCTATGATCCCATTGTGTACTACAGAGATATTCCCTGAACAATGCGGATGTGCATTTTGGGTTGTTGGTCTTCCGTGGGTGGCCCACCTGGTATGACCTATACCCACACGGGATGAAATTCCTGGAATGATTGATTCGAGTTTTGATATCTCTCCTTCTATCTTGAATATCCTGGCATTTCCTTCATCATCAATAATAGCCATACCAGCAGAATCATATCCCCTGTATTCCAGCTTCCTGAGGGATTCCAGAAGGATATTTGCAGTATCTCCATCCCCAATATATCCTACGATTCCACACATTTTTTAGTCAGTCCATTTAGAATTTAGAATACTTTTGAGTCCCTGGGTATATCCTTTGAAACATTTACACCTGATGCAATACTGCAACCAGTGGATATCATATTGCCAGGTTCGGTTAAAACCCTGTGTTTGATGTTGTTTCCGTCACCGATTACAGTACCAAGTTTTGCGGCCTTGTGAAGAATGCCTTTCATTTCGATAAAAAGATTCTCTCCGGTCTCAGTAATGAAATGGGAACCTATACTGTTGTGGGCACCGAGGATTGAGTTGGAGACATATGAAAATGCACCTACCCTGACATCGTGCATTATTATACTGTTCTTTATCAGGGCTGACGGTTCAATAGTTGAATTATTACCAATGGTCGTTGAAGGGAGTACTACTGCATTCGGACTGATCACGCAATTTTTTCCTATTACTACTGGCCCGAGGACAAACGAACCTGGATGAATGACTGTATCCGGACCGATGCTTACTCTACCCCTGACCACGGCTCCATCTTCAATTGTGCCGTCATTTACTGGTTGTTCGAATCGATCAAGTATATAGGCATTTGCCTTTACTAAGTCCCAGGAATATACGGCATCCAGCCACATGGATTTTGAATTGACCATGCTAACATTCTTACCGTCGTCGATCATCTGCTGGATAGTATCAGTGATGGCATACTCACCAGTCTCGGAAATAGAAGTTGCTTCTATGTAATCGAAAATATCAGGATTGAAGATATATATCCCGGTATTCACATTATGGCTCAGGTCTTCTTTTGTCTTTTCGATGATCTTCATCACTCTGTGTTTTTCAGGGACCACTACACCATATCCTTCAGTATGCTCTCTGACAACGGTAAGTATAGTCGCATCACCTGACCTACCGGCAAGGATATCAGAGATAGTACCAGCTTCTACAATATTATCACCGTTTAGGACTATGAACTCATCATCCACGTAGGGTGATACCTGTTTTATGGCATGTGCAGTGCCGAGCTGGCCTTTTTGCTCTACATAAGTAATATTTACCCCAAAATCCACTCCATCCCGAAAATAATCCATTATCCGCTCTTTCTTGTATCCTACGACCATAATTATGTCATCAATACCACATTTGAAAAGAGCATCAATAATATGTTCCAGAATTGGTTTGTTTGCTACAGGCAGCATTACCTTTGATCTGGTGATTGTAAGGGGACGGCATCTTAATCCTTCTCCCGCTCCAAGTATTACGGCTTTCATATAAATTCATATCTATTATAGATTTGAACAATATAAATCATTGGTAGAACAGTCATATTTTTTGGTCTGAAATAGGAGACTTTATATTATTTTCTGATGACGATAGACATTTAAAATTAAGTTCCTCTGATACTATCTAATTTTTATAATAGATTTGATACTAAAATTTATATAATATATGATTTATATTGTAATGTATGGTAAAAGGTAATCTGTTAATCAATAAATCACTTAAAAATTACGTAGACAAAGGTCATATTGTCCAGGAATTGCCAGAAGTTGAATTTGAAGGGAAGATGTACTCGTTATTCGCACCCATCTCTCCAACTCATTGTATCATCTGTGGAAGTCCCTTAAAGTGAAATGAATACTATGATCGATTCGCAATTTCAAGCTATGGTATCATACGATGCCCGGTCACCTATTGGATATGTTCAAATCCAAACTGCAAAAAACACCACCATGACATGTTAATAGGTGTTACTGGATCAGCAAATTACAGCGATGAATACAATAAAAAAATGAAATGTGTAAGATACAACGGTAGGTGCACGTTATGGAATTCACGCATTACAGGTGAAATATTCACAGAGGGCTTAACTGATACTTCAGGAAGAGCACCATGTCCAACAACTTTATGGAAATACGAACAAATACAAGGCAAAATCTCAGCCCAAGAACTACAAGTCACCTTTTTGAAGTGGATATGTATAATCTAATTTTGGTTATGATATCTGCGTTTATTTGCGTTTATCTGGTGTTCTAAACTCACTCGAATCCACAAGGCTGACTGCCACACTGCCGCCCTTGCGGGCTGTGGTGGCAGGGTAAAGTGCAGATGCCGGAACGGCGGGAGAGTGGAGAAGTGTGAGAACGGAGTCGGGGCTGGACAGCATGAAACGCAGATACACGCAAATTGAAGGGTGCCGTTCATTGTTTCACCGCAAAGAGCGCAAAGGGCGCAAAGACGTTGTAACCTTAACTTTGCGTCCTTTGCGTGCTTTGTGGTGCAGTATTTCATAAATTATATATTTTAACAGCCATGGCCGCTGCCGGCAGCACACACCACTATTCACTCACTGCTGCAACATCTGCTTAGAAAAATCTCAGGCAGCATCTTCCAGCAATAACGATTATGATAGATTCGAACATAGACACGGTTACAAGAAAATCCTTCCTTCGGTTGGATTTACTTTAGTGCATAATTTTATAGATTATACTAATATAAAGTTAGACAATACTAATAACAGCCAATCCTGGTCCCAAGAAGGAGATGAAATAATAAAATCCATAATACTTGCCGGCGGCTCCGGCACCCGTCTGTGGCCCTTGAGCAGGGAACTTTACCCAAAACAGTTCCTGAAATTCTCAGGCACTTCATTATTCCAGGATACCCTGCGCAGGTGCCTTAAAGTATCTGACATATCAGAAATATTTGTGGTCACCAGTGAAAAACAGAAGTTCTTCGTGTACGGCCAGATCGAAGAGCTTGAACTTGATCTCCCAAAGGAAAACATCCTTCTGGAACCCGAAGGAAAAAACACACTCCCTGCCATTTGTTTTGGAATGCGTGAGATTAAAAAGATACATGGCAGTTCCACTGTCGGCGTATTCTCTTCAGACCATATCCTGGATGTCGATGCCATGGAGACCATAGCAGGTGCAGAAAAGCTGACAGACCACCATCTTGTCACATTCGGGATTGTACCGGAATCTCCCCATATCGGTTACGGCTATATTAAACCCGGGCGTGCGCTTGATGTGGGATATGAGGTATCAGAGTTTAAGGAGAAACCCGGTCCATATGATGCAAGGCGGTATGTCGGGAACGGTTATCTCTGGAACAGCGGCATGTTCTTATTCAGCACTGAACTGTTCATACCAGAACTTCAACTACATGCGCCGCAATTGTGGGATGAGTTCTTTAATTCGGACCGGGACATTAAAGATGTCTACCATAACATCCCGGCTATATCGGTAGATTACGGCCTCATGGAAAAATCAGATCATGTCGCTGTTGTCAGGCTGGATAATAAGTGGGGCGATCTCGGGAACTTCGATGCAATGTATGCTGAATTTGACAAGGATGAACTTGGCAATGTGGTTTATAATTGTGTTGATGCTTCCATTGATTCAAGAAGGAATCTTATATTTTCATCTAAGAACAAGGCTGTCTCGCTGATCGATGTCGATGATATGGTGGTGGTGGATACCAGGGATGCCTTGCTGGTATGCCCAAGGAGTAGCAGCCAGAAGGTTAAGGATGTGGTGTCCCGCCTCAAGGAGCAGGGTGATGAGCGGGCAGATATTCACCAGACCGTGTACAGGCCGTGGGGGACATATACTGTGCTTGAGAGTTCAAAGAAGCATAAGATCAAGAATATCAGGGTGATGCCGGGCAAGAGGTTGAGTCTGCAGCTTCATAAACACAGGAGTGAGCACTGGGTGGTTGTTAAGGGCAGGGCATGCGTGGAGGTTGATGGGGACCAGAGGTGTCTGGTGGAGGGGGAGAGTACTTTTATTAGTGCGGGTGTGAAGCACAGGTTGTTTAATCCTGGGGTGAAGCCTCTGGAGATTATTGAAGTGCAGTTGGGTGAGTATGTGGGTGAGGATGATATTGAGAGGTTCGATGATGAGTATGGGAGGGCGTGAGCATTTGTAGAATGTTAACTCAAAAAGAACGACCTTAAAAGACGATCTCGAATAAAGTATTTTTAATTGGATCATATGAAATCAATAATAACCGGCAGGGCAAGGTTTTTGGGTTCACATCTATATGACTCGTTGCTTGAGAAAGGAGATGGGATATAATGAGATATATTGTTAAAGTAGAGTGTCTGTCATCTGTGGTGTTGGCTAAATTGAAAAAGAGCAGCAGAATTCTACATATTTTTTCGTTGATCGATAATACGATAGCACTTGAAACAGAAGATATCGGATACATTAAAGGGTTAAAAGAAGTACGGCAGGTATACGAATCCGGTAAAGCAAAGCTCATGCTCACAGATGCATTAAATAGAATTGGTATTTTTGACGTGCAAAACCGGAATGTTTACGGAGATGGTGTGTGGATAGGAGTGATCGATTCCGGGATCGATATGTCTGACCCATTGGTCAGCGGTTCAGTAGTATTAGAACGAGACTTTACTGAAGAAGGATCGTACGACCCCATAGGCCATGGTACTACCATAGCAAGGATTCTTAAGACTGTAGCACCAAATATTTCATTAATAAACGCCAAAGTGATAGATCGAACTGGAGAAGCGGATGAAATCAATATTATGAGAGCTATTGAGTGGTGCACGAATTCGGGAGTGGAAGTGATGAATCTTAGTTTGGGAATCCTTAGACAGTGTGATGGAGCCTGTCCATTATGCGAATTGGTAGACGCAGCATCAAAGAAAACAATAATCGTTGCGGCCGTGGGAAATGATGGACCTGAAGAAGATACTATATCATGTCCTGCAAATTCTATGTCATGTATAGGTGTTGGGTCAATTGAAGAAAATAATACAGTAGCAGACTACAGTAGCAGGGGAACACCATCAAAATTGAAGCCTGATATAATTGCTCCCGGTTGCATTAGATATGGAAACTTCAAATTGGAAGGTACGTCTATTGCCGCTCCGTTTGTTTCGGCGTCAGCGGCCCTGCTATTGTCTGCATGTGCTGCGGATAAAAAGCGTGTTTTTGATGCAATTCTTAGCACGGCTGAGGATAAGGGATTCCCGAGATGGGTTCAGGGTAACGGATCAATAAGAACTGATAAAGCACTGGAGATAATAATATGCGGTTGATAGTACGCATCAAGGATAAAGGTGTTGTGAGTGAACTTAAGAGATTTGGCAA
>CBDUUM010000056.1:0-8680 GCA_965370445.1 uncultured Methanosarcinales archaeon | reverse complement strand
CTGGGAATGCAGGTTGAATGTGCCATGACCTATGGTGCTTCGCCGATAGGCAGGACTGTCGGCCCTGGACTGGAGGTAGTGGAAGCTCTTAAAGTGCTGGAAACTATGCAAGGTCCAAACAGCCTTATCGAGAAAAGCGTGGGTCTTGCAGGTCTTATGCTTGAAATGGGCGGTGCTGCCGGTAAGGGGGAGGGTCGGAACATGGCTTATGAGATCCTGAAATCAGGTAAAGCCCTTGCCAAATTGCGGGAGATCATTGAGATACAGGGCGGAAATCCTGATGTGACAGTGAGTGATATTCCTATAGGGGACAATACGGCACAGATAGTGGCCCCGGCTAACGGATATGTAGTAGAATTCCATAATAAACGCATTGTGGAGATCGCCAGGCTGGCCGGAGCACCCAATGATAAAGGGGCAGGGGTCCTGATCCATAAAAAGAAGGGTGAGACTGTTAAGAAAGACGAGCCTATACTGACTATACATGCAGAAAAAGAATGGAAGCTCACCAATGCTATCAACAGTGCTAAAAAAAATCTACCTCTAATAGTGGAAGGGATGTTGCTGGAAACCGTACAGGGTCACAGTGAAATATGATCGGGCTTACAGGGATATGATCGAATTTCCATATAGAAATATGACCTGGCTTCCATATGGAGATATGATCAAACTTTCATATAGAAGAGAGATGATCAGGCTTCCATATATTCGGTCATTTTCTTTGAATGCTGCTTGACCAGGGTTGTCTCCAGTTTGAATGAATAAAAGAATACAACCGAACCTTCCGGGACATCATCCCACAGATGGGGGTCCACACATTCTTTCCCGAACTCATCCACAAGGCCCTGGTAAGTGGCAGCTTCTATCTTGTCCACGTTTATTGCAAAATCTTCAAGTTGCTTTTTCTGGCTGTTTCTTACCCTGTAAACGCCTTTATTGTAGAACAGAGGCGAGACTAATGTGCTGTTACCGTTCTGGAGTGTTTCATCAATCCTGTAAGTATCCAGCTCGATGATGTTACCTATCCTGGATATGTCAAGCTTTTCCTCCACGCCGATACCTCCATATAAATAATGATCTATGCTTATTATTCAAATTCAATAGTTTGACACAATATATAAAATCATGCATTTTTATTATGGTAACTTTAATTATCCAATACGTTGTATCTAATTATTGAAAATCCAAATTATATGGAGTGAAATAATTACCATGTCCGAAAGGCAATATATAATTGAATCCAAGCGTTATGTCGGCGATGATGGGAAAATGACCTTTGACAGCTGGACCACATCAGCCAAGGTCGTTGAAATAAAACATGAAGATCAATATCTGGTATTCTTCCCGCTTGAAGGGGAATGTGCAGGTAAAAAACATTATATCCCTTTTGCTAATATCCATATTGTACGTGAAGTTTGATCTTAATGGGAATTACTTCCATAGTAGATATTAGCTTTAGCTATCCCATTTTATTGATAATAGTGATCTTAGGTTTGGCTATCCAATTTACCAATATTACTGGATATTAATTTACTAAACTCCTAAATGTCCATGGTGTGGATGGGCAGGCCGTGTAGTTTAAGGTTTGAACGGGTGGATTGAAAAGTTTAAGTTGACAGGGATTTTGAAATGCCTGGAAGTCATGTATGGCTGCATAGTCAAGGTGGGATAAATTGAAACCATACAATGCTCCTGTAGAGTATAATAAGCCAATAATACTGTGATTTAATCAGATATTGTTATAAATACTAAAGGAAATTCAGTTACAGAAATAGGTGAAATAATGATCTCAAATATGGAATACAGTTTATTGACCTCAGAGTCAGTTACGGAAGGGCATCCGGATAAAATATGCGACCAGATATCAGACGGCGTGCTGGATGAGATCGTGAGACAGGACCCTACAGCCAGGGTGGCCTGTGAGGCATTTATCAGTGTGGGTTTTGTGATAGTTGGCGGCGAGATAACAACATCGGCCTACGCTGACGTACCGTCAATAGCCCGCGGTATCCTGAAGGAGATCGGTTATACCAGTGAGATATATGGTTTTAATTATAAGACATGCGGTGTGCTGAATGCCATTGGCAAGCAGTCGCCTGATATCGCCCAGGGTGTGGATGTGGGCGGTGCCGGCGACCAGGGTATGATGATAGGGTATGCCTGCAGGGAGACAGAGGAACTGATGCCCTTGCCCATCATGCAGTGTCACCGGATGTGCCAAAAGCTGGCCGAGCTAAGGAAGAACAAGACACTTTCCTACCTGGGTCCGGATGGCAAGTCCCAGGCCACAGTAGAGTATAAGATGGGTGTACCACAGCGGGTGGATTCGGTTATTGTCAGTTCCCAGCATACTGAGGAGATACTTGACAGCACGGGCGACCGTATTACACAGGATGCTGTAGACGAGATCATTGATAAGGTGGTCAAGGATGTCATTGACCCTGAACTGCTGGATAAGAATACTAAATATTATGTGAACCCAACCGGCAAGTTCGTGGTAGGCGGACCCCAGAGCGATACCGGCATGACAGGCCGCAAGATCGTAGTAGATACCTACGGCGGACTGGTGCCCCACGGCGGCGGAGCTTTCTCAGGCAAGGATTCCACCAAGGTGGACCGCAGTGCGGCCTATGCTGCCAGGTATGTGGCCAAGAATGTGGTCGCATCCGGTGTGGCAGATAGGTGTGCAGTATCTCTTGCCTATGCCATTGGTGTGCCTGAGCCTACTGCTGTTATGGTCAATACCTTCGGGACAGGTAAGATGAAGGATATCGATATTGTTGGGCTGGTGCGCAAGCATTTCGACCTGACTCCAAAGAGCATTATCGAGACCCTTGACCTGAGGCGTCCCATCTTCAGGAAGACTGCGGCCTACGGGCATTTCGGCAGGAACGACCCGGATTTTACCTGGGAGCGGACCGATGTGGCCGAGGATATTGCAAAGTCAGCCGGGATTTAGGTTTTAAGTTTTTGGATTTCTATTAAAACCCTGGTGCTTTACAAGCTCCGGGGTGGTATAATTTTTTTTTGATTATTTGGCCGCTTATATATCAACTAAAAAGATATGTAATAATGAGTAGTACTTATTTATGAAAGTGGTCCTATGAGTACAGAACCTGCCAAATTGCTTGAAGAAGAGGGATTTAGTTATTTAACCTGCATGCAGTGTGGGACATGTACCGGAAGCTGCCCCTCCGGACGCTATACCAGCCTGAACACCAGGCGGATAGTGCTGTCTGCAAGACGGAACAGGGATGTGTATCATGATGAAGACCTGTGGATGTGTACCACCTGTTACCAGTGCCAGGAGCGGTGTCCCAGGGGCATCAGGATAGCGGATGGGATACTGACCCTGAGGGCGGAATCGGTTCACATGGGGCTGATGCTGCCTGAACACCGTAAAGTAGCCGGACTTGTGATAGATGAGGGCCATGCAGTGCCTATTAACGATGATGGTCGGGAAAAACGAAAACGGCTGGGAATGGATGAACTGCCAGAGACTGTTCATAAACATCCACAAGCCCTTGACGAGGTGAAAAAATTGCTTGAGGTTACAGGTTTTATACAATTAGTCACGGATGAGGGTACTGAAATCTCAGAAGAAGGACAGTGAAACCTGTATCTTTGTTCCGGGATTGTATCATACCAAACCGGTCTCTCTGGTCCTGGGCTGTATCATACCAAACCCGTATCCAGGTATTTAGAAGGCTATAAAACTACTGGATCAAATGCTCTTTTCCTGCCAGTGTGGTCTTCCTGCCCTGGGGAGTACGTTGAATGAATCCGACCTGGATAAGATACGGCTCATATACATCTTCAATTGTCCTGACCTCTTCCCCCACTGAAATGGCAATTGTCTTTAAACCCACAGGTCCACCTTCGAAATCATCTGTAATTATACTAAGAATGCGCCTGTCCAGTTCATCCAGGCCCAGCTTGTCTATACCCAGCATAGTAAGTGCATCATCAGCAACATCCTGGGTTATCGTTCCATCGGCCCTGACAACTGCAAAATCCCTTGCACGCCTGAGCAGCCTGTTAACAATTCTTGGCGTTCCCCTGCCGCGTTTAGCAATTTCAATAGTCCCGTCCCGGGTTATGGGAATACGCAGGATAGAAGCACTTCGATGCACAACTTCAACAAGTTCATCGACAGTGTAATGATTAAGCCTGAATGTAATGCCAAATCTATCCCTGAGCGGTGAACTCAGCAGACCTATCTTTGTAGTTGCACCAATAAGAGTAAAATGTTCAAGGTTGAGTTTTATTGACCTGGCACTTGCCCCCTCGCCTATCATCACATCAATTTCCATATCCTCCATCGCAGGATACAGTACCTCCTCAATAATTGAATTCATGCGGTGTATCTCATCAATAAACAGCACATCGCCTCTTTTAAGTGAAGTAAGTATTGCAGCAAGATCTCCGGGCTTTTCCAGAATTGGTCCTGAAGTACTTTTTATGCTAACTCCCATCTCGTGTGCTATAATATGTGCCAGTGTGGTTTTTCCAAGACCCGGTGGTCCTGAAAATAAGATATGGTCGAGCGGCTCACCTCGTTTTTTTGAGGCTTCGATAGCTATTTTTATGGATTCCCTTATGGCATTTTGCCCTATAAACTCATCAAGTCTTAAGGGACGGATCGTAGTATCTTCCAGTTCATGATCCAGTTCAGAAGGAGATATAATTCTTTCTTCCATGATTATGCTTCAACTTCTTTTAATTTTAAAAGTGCTGCCTTGATCAATGCTTCGATCGTGGGTTCTTTCACACCGGCAGATACTGCATCTACAGCTTCCTTTGCTTCTCTTTGTTGAAAACCTAATGATACAAGAGCACTTACTGCATCATAATTGACATTACTTGTACCAGTGGGAATAAATCCTTCCATTTTCTTTTTCATCTTATCCTTTAATTCCAGTATCAATCTCTTGGCATTTTTCTTGCCAATTCCTGAAATACTGGTAAGGACTTTTTCATCTTCATTGATTATTGCACTGGCGAAATCTTCTATTTTGATATCAGAAAGGATTTTCATTGCTATCTGGGGCCCGACTCCTGAAACGTTAATTATTAATTTGAACATCCCAAGTTCGGTTGTATTCATGAATCCATAGAGGTTGAGGGCATCCTCCCTGACATTTAGATGGGTATGAAGTTTTACTTTTGCGTTTCCTTTTTCTTTAAGTTCCTGCAATGCCGGTTGTGGAACACTAACATGATATCCGATACCTCCGACATCAATTATTACAAAACCTTCACCACATTGCGCAATTTCGCCATATAAATGTGAGATCATATCATTATCTCATTATATGTATATGACATAAAGCAATCGAAAGACCATCGGCAGCATCATCAGGCCGGGGCAGTTCGTCCAGGCCCAGAAGACTTTTTATCATCTCCTGCATCTGTCGTTTGTCAGCGTGTCCGGAACCTGTTATTGCCTGCTTGATCCGGGCAGGTGTATATTCGAATATTGGTATTTGTTTTTGTTGTGCTGCAAGTAATATCACTCCTCTTGCTTCACTTACGCTCATTGCAGATGTGACATTTTTATTGAAAAAGAGTTTTTCAATAGCGACAGTTTGCGGATTGTACTTTTCAAACAGTGCATTGGTTTCGTTATATATCTCCAAAAGGCGCTCTGGTGTTTGTTTATTAGCAGATGTTCGAATACATCCATAGCTTACTGGAATGATCTTTTCTTCTGCTTTTTGTATAACTCCAAAACCAACAGTTGCAAGTCCCGGATCGATTCCGACAATGATCATGGTAATTTCACGGTGGTTATCAGGTATGTTATTGTACTATACCAGAAACATAGAATTTTAGCGATTTATATTTTCCATCTTGCTCTCTGCAAATTCCTACTGTTTTTTTGAAGTCTATCAATATTCCGATGTCATCAGTCTATAAGAAAGGGTTGTGTTGCATTGAGGGTGTTAGGAAATGTTAGATAATTTCGATAAATATTTTTCTTTAAAACCACAGTCTGGCATTTATAATGTTATCACTTTCTGTAATGTTTTTCTTTAAAGTGGGATGTTCCAATAAAATATTGGTTATGCCTTCTTTAATTTTTTCAACGTTCCATTTTCCTATACCGTGTATGCTTACAAAATTTACACCATATCTTAGATTTCTTCTTATTTTATCTTCAACTGTGGTTTTCACTTCATCGGTAGACATATTACCTGGTACAAAAATTGCAAATGCTTCTTCATCTATTATAAGATTGAAAATTTTTAAAAATTTCTCAGCAGAATAATCGGGCATTTTCGTCATTTCATCATGTAAAGGTATTAACATACTTTCAAAGTATCCAGATGTACATAAGTTGCAAATATTTTTACCACGTGAACCGTATTTTTTCATTACATCCCCCTTTCTTCTATAAGTATCGTCAAAACTACTCAATCCCATTTCAAAGCGTTTTCTTATAAACATTGCCGCCCTCAAAGCATTCCAGTCCTCTATAGGGATTTTATCTTTAAAAAAATCTAATAATGATTTGACATCAGGAGAATTATCAATCATTTTTATACTTTCTACTAATTCTACTGAATCCTTTCGAAGAAGAAGCTCACCTTCTTCTAGAACAGCTAATTTTGTTGCTGTTCCTAAATCTCTAATTTCTCCGTTAGAAAATTCAGCTAAGTTTAAAGAAAGAGTTTTTGTAGCGTTATCATATTCAGTTTTTGAATATGAAATATTATTTGAGTTTATATTTATATTCGTTGATATATTAATATCTGCTTTTACCATCTGTTTTAGTTTTTCAAAAAAAGACATAATACTACAATGATGTATTTTATTTACAGAGTGTCTGCTAAGTTAATTAACGATGGTAAATCAGATTTAATAAATATTTCAGAACCCTTTTTTATTCCTGCAAATTCTTCAAGAATTATCTCTTCACCATCTGGTGTTACAACTCTCTGGTTTGTGTCCTTTTCTACGATAAATCCTTGTTCATCAACGTTTTTATCAAAAAAAGATAATATTTCAGTCCTTGCTGACTCTTCAAAAGTGATAATGCCCATTAACCTAGTCCTCCTGGTCTCCACTATTTATTTTATTTTCTATTTGAATGCACTTAAATTTTTCTATTGCTCTTCGTTTAATGTATTCTTATATACTATCTATTAGCATTAATTGTTTGTATATTCCTTGTCTACAATGTAACGTTACTATCTCAAAGATTTTTTGCAAAACTCCTGCCATACAATAGAACCGGAAAAAGATAAATTTATGTACCAAAAAAAGAGGATAATAACATAACTTCGCAGATACAATGATAGCTCTACACGGAACCTGGAAACCATCAGAAACAATAGACGATCAGGGAGATTTCTTCATATGGGGTGAGTCGTCTACAGCTTCCACTCTCAAACGCAAAGGGCGACCTCCAAAATTATCTGCCAGCAAACCCAGGCCCCATCCATTCCAGGTTGCACACGAAGACCTGATGATGGTGATCGAACTCCTGGAAGTTATCAATGGCAACATTACCAGTACCAAGACCCGCAAGGATGGTGTGCTTCTATCTCTTCCTACTTTATCCAGATCGCCCCAGGCGTCACCGGATCTACTAAGAGATAATGGCAATGAGGGCACAGACGAGCCAGTGGGCTTAATACCATGGAAAATAGAAGGTTTAAGCATCCCACCCGAAAACGCAATATCATTACTCAGCTCACTTTCGGGAGCATGGATAGAACATGACAACACAGTCATAGGAACCGATCTGAGGTTCTGGAGTAATGTTTCAAAATTTTCACTGGAACTATTATCAAAACAGCATTTTGTTCCCGGTATAGTCGTTTCAGAGGACGGGAAGGTATTGCCCAGATGGCAATATCTGCTGAATGATGAAGATGACAGAATGCACTTTTCAATGCTTGCAAAGTCAATGCCACCTGTTTGCAGGGCACTCCTCCAGAATAAAGTTCCAAATGTCCAGAAAGAATTCCTATCGGATTTTCTCAATAGTGCCATTAACGACTGTATCCGAAACTGGATGTCAATCTCAGAGATCAGATCAAAAAAGCCCGGCATCTCTGAAGTATGGTTGCAATCTCTATCAACCGGAGAACCGATACAAGTCCATAAGTCAATTCTTAAAAACCTTTCAAAAGGATTACAATCATGGGAAGCCCCGATACACGAAATTGAAAAATCAGGATTTCGCACATCGTTTCGTCTTGAACCCCCGATTGAGGAAGAGTCGGATTTCTGGAACCTACGGTATTTTCTTCAGGCTTCGGATGACCCGAGCCTGCTTGTACCTGCTGAGAACGTATGGAGGGAGTCAAAAGATACACTTAATTTCCTAAACCGTAAATTCGACCATCCCCAGGAAAAGCTTCTTGCCGATCTCGGGAAAGCCTCCCGCCTATACCCTCAGATCGAGGACAGTCTCCATTCTCCAAGACCCACAACTGCCCGGCTCACCACGCAGCAGGCATATACATTTTTAAAAGAGGCTGTACCTTTATTTACAGAGAGCGGATTCGGGGTACTTATCCCCCCCTGGTGGAAAAAGGGGGGATCAGATTCTAAGCTTGGCGTATCATTAAATGTAAAACCAAAGCAAGACCCTAAAAACAGCAAAGGATTGTTCGGTTTTAACTCGATCATCCAGTACGACTGGAAGCTTGCTCTTGGCGGTGAGCCG
>CBDUUM010000055.1:0-8684 GCA_965370445.1 uncultured Methanosarcinales archaeon | reverse complement strand
TCGCCCGAGTTGAAGGAGATTGTGCAGGCTGCAAAGGAACTGGGCCTGAACCCGATAGTGGAAAGGGATAAGGCTTACCCGAAGTCATGGTGGACGGTCAGCGGACGGGTGCTGGTGGACAAGAAAGGGGTTAAGTCTGGGATTGCGAGGGAGATTGCGAAGAGGATAGGGGAGATGCGCGGGTGATTAATTTAAATACACTGCCTGAAACTCAAAACCAAATATAAAGATCACATTTTCTAAATTGGGTTATCTATCCAATTCACTCAGTGCCACAGCCGGACATCCAACCTTGTTTAAATGTTCAGCCAGCTTTGATGGCCTGTCCCCGCCAGGGTGATATACCAGTGTAGCCTCTGGCTTGAGTCCTGTTACCATATCCACAAGCCCGGTCACATCCATATGGTCGCTAATATTTATGGCTGGGTAGTAGTAGTCCCGTCTGCCTGTGAGTACATATTTTTTCATGCTTCCTGGCAGTTTTCCCAAGTCCCATGGCGGCACAATAACCATACCCTCGTGCCTGCCGTTGAACTCCAGTATCTCGGTAAGGGGTCCGCAGTCACTCATAAGCCCTTTGGTCAGGTTATACCCCATGCTGTCCATGGATATCCCATCCTGCCAGCCCGCATTGCGAACCAGGCTTACCGCCCGCTGTGCCTTGCCGAAGGCGTAGGCTCCGAGAGCTACATTATCCCCTATCACCTGCTCAAGCCCAACCACATCATCTTCGAAATAACAGGTAGGGTCAGTCGGATCTCCATAATTTGCCTCCGTTACAAGGAAATCACAATCAGGTAAGTCCGATGAGTCCTTTACATCCCCTGTAACCAGTATCCTGGTGCCGCATTCATTCTCCCATGAAAAAGCAGTTGACCCGATAGTATGGTGGGTAGGGTGGGTGGATACCTCAATTCCGTTAATATCAATAGTATCGCCCAGCCTGAACGTCCTGCCTTTGTATTCCCTGCCAAAGCGGATCTCAAGCGCCCGGGCGGTCTCTTTCGAGCAAACTGCATTTGGGGATAGCATGGCAGATTTGCCATTATGGTCGGAATGGGCGTGGGTAATAAGATATGCATCAGGCTGCACGCGGTCTTTCTTAAATGTCCGGCTGGTGTCGATAGCAAAAACATGCTCATCAAATGACAGGAATACGTGGGGCCTGTAGTTCCCACGGGTATTGGTTAGCCTTACAGGGGATACTCCCATCCTTCCTATTATTGATTGAACCATTCCCTCATCCCGTTTTGATGGATACTAAAACTTAGTTCAATGCCTTATTCAGGTCCATTTGCTGAACATCAGGCATTTTTCTTTCAAACATCAGCATATCCCATTTTTGGCGTTTTTACCTTTGTATCCATCCTATTACCAGTCATGTTATCCAACATTTAAATAGATTATCAACTTTTCACAGCAGGGGGGCTGACTAATATTTTAAAATCCGTAGTAAATGGAATGTGAATTGAAATCTATTTGTTGAAGATAAAAAAAACTCCATTCATAGTGTTTTTTGTGATTTATCTGTACATACAAGGAAAACAGAAATTGGTATAAACAATAGGTCTTGATGGATCTCAAACTGGTTTTTTGTTAGCACAATTGTCATTTTGATCTCAGGGGTCCATGTGATTTCCTGTGTGCTGACCTCTTCTTTATATTTCACCTCAATTCCCAGATACCCGTCACCTTTATAGATGAAATCTATTTCTTTACCGGTACGAGTATAATAGAACCACAAATAAGTATTCCATTCCCTGAGATATGGAATTTCCTTTGTCTGGGCAAGATGGTTTTCCACTATACCTTCAATTAGTATATCCTTATTCCTTGATACGATTTCCTTGCTGGCAGTAAAGCCGTCCTCACCAGATAATAGCGAATTGATGCTGTAAAAAATGAATGGATTTGAAAAATATATTTTCTTATCACCTTTAAACCTGGGAGTTTTTTTTGTAAAATCATAGGAACTCAGCACATCTACCAGAAGGGAGTTCTCAAACAGTTCGAGATACTCGATAACAGTCTGGTGTACAATGCCGCCTGCGTTTTTTCCTAAAGTTGTATAACTATATCTTGAACTGTATTTTGTTGCAATATTTTTCAGGATCTCTTTTGCTGTGGTTTCACTCCTTCGCAACTTAGTAATGTCCCCAAGTATTAGCCTGATGAATGTTTCATATATTTTACCATCAATATTCCCGGATTCATGAATATATTTTTGAGCCAGGTAATCATTCACAGCCAGAGGGATACCCCCGGTAAGTATGTACATTTCGAACAGCCAATCAAGTTCCTCTTTATATGGTAAGGCCTTCTTGATTGTGGAAATGTTAAAATTATCCAAATCGATTTTACTGTCCAAAATGGCATCCTTCGATTTTTTCAAGGCATCTGCCAGTTCCTTGGATGTGGTGAATTCTGCTATTCTTTCAATGGATTGCAGGGCAAAATCCCTGAAACTCAGGGGTTTGAAGTAATATTCATTACCTTCCACTCTCCTTCCGGGAAGCCGTTCGGTTTTTTCCTTTAACTTTATGGGGTTCGACCCTGTTGCGACTACAACCAGCCTGTCAATATAATTACTATCGGCAATGGTTTTTAATTCCAGCACCCAATCCTTAAGATATGTAATTTCATCCAGAAAAATATATAATGCCTGTGCTTCAATATTTTGCTGAAGAAAATTCGAGACCAGATTATGAAGTTCTTTTCTTGATGAGAGCCTGTCACATGAGATAAATAATATTGTTTGTGGATCGGTCCCCTCATTAAGCAGCCTGAGGATTGTCTGTTTTATATAAGTGGTCTTACCGATCTGCCGCATACCTCTTATTATGTAAATATTACCGCTTTGCAGGTCGATAGGCTTTCTTTTAAATTCTATAAACGCCTCACTTAGTTCCCTCAAGTGGCGGTCATATTTCTGGAACTTGCTGCCAAACTTCCACCATTGATTTTCCTTTGATAGCTCTTCAAATCTCACATTTGGTTATTACAATTACCAAATGATAAGCATTTTGGTAATCGTAGTTACCAAATTAACCAATATTTGGTAATCGTAGTTACCAAATTAACCGATATTTGGTAATCGTAGTTACCAAATTAACCAATATTTGGTAATCGTAGCTACCAAATTAACCAATGTTTGGTAATCGTAGTTACCAAATTGCAGCATTTTAAGATTTACAGTTACCAGATCGAACCTGCATTACCTTAACGTACACCCTATACCCGACAGCAGGTCATTTACCTTTCGGTGGACATCACTGGCATCCAGATCACCTCTGATGGTGATCCTGATGGTCACACTGGTACTGTCGCTGTTAGGGTGAACATAAACATCAATTACCTTGACTGAAACCACCCCATCCACCTGGGAAATGATATCTTTGATGGTTTCTGGTCTGGCACAGTGTGGGATGAATGCAGATACATCTCGACTTGAGTGGTCAAGGTTGTTCTTCTTCCATTCAAGCAATTCATCCATGTGCAGCAGGCGGGTATTCTCAATCTTGAGTTCGACCTCCCTTCCTCCCCGCTCAATAGTCACGGTAAGGGGTGTAACCTTCCTGACCGTGCCAATATGTGTCACTCCCGAATACTGGTGTCTGAGCCCCCGCTCTTCACCAATGGAATGGATCAGTTCCTGGAATTCCGATATCTTGTTATTGATCAGTTTGTCAGAGCGTCCAAGTGCGGCCTGGGTATCGCCGAAATGGACCGCTGATCGCTTTATAATATCCACAAAACCCTGGGTATCGTTACTGTTGACCTTATCTGACATATCCTCACATACTTTCATGAATACCTGGTGGACAGCCTCTACTTCCGGGTTCATCTGGATCATGGCATAAAGGTACGGGTTCTGGGCCAGTATCCTGCCTACAAAGTCCAGCATGATCTCATAGACCGGGCTCATGAACCTCCGGGATGCAGGCACGTCAAAGTCCAGTTCGGCCATGGCGGCACCGATGGAAATGTATGCAAAATGGGTCAAACCCTGCACCACAGCCATCATCCGATCATGTTCCTGCGGGGTTGCCAATTCGATATGGGCACCCTGCCCCTCATACAATGAACGGATCACAGGCAGCCAGTGTTCACTTCGCCCCTCAACAGGCACCAGTATGACGATCTGGCCCTGCAGGTCAGTGATGGTGGGACCGAACATGGGGTGGGTGCCAAGTATCTCAACACCCTCGGGTGCATATTGCTGCATAGCATGTACTGGCATGGTCTTGACAGAAGTAATATCCATGAGCAAACTGCCCTGTTTCATTTTCGGTGCAATATCTGCTATTACCTGTTCGGTGAGATCGATCGGGACAGAAACCATTACCGCATCAGACAGTGTCAACTCCTTGTCCAGGTCATCGGCAAAGGGTACGCCAAGTCTTTCGGCGATATCCCTCCTCTTGTTTGCACCCCAGACCGTAACATCCCATCCATGTTTTTTGTAGAAACGGGTGAACCACTGCCCGGTCTCGCCTGTGCCGCCAATGATCAGGATCTTCATAGTATCTACCGTTATTTTATCCACTGCTATTTCATTCACTGTTATTTCCTTCCAAGTACGTCCCGTACTGCCTGCTCCATCACGCCGACAGGTGGTTCGATGCCGGTCCAAATCCTGAAACTCTCGGCACCCTGTAGAACAAGCATCCTGATACCGTCTATGGTGACAGCCCCTGCTTTTTTTGCTTCCGTGAGCAGGCGGGTCTTGAGCGGGCTGTACACGATATCGAATATCACCTGTCCGCTATGCATCATATCTGCGGTGACCAGGGTCTGCCCAATGTCAGGATGCATCCCCACTGATGTGGTATTTATGATAATATCAGCATTTGCTGTTAGTTCGGGCAGTTCTTCCAGGCCCGTACCATTGGCATCTCCGACTGACCTGACATTTTCAGCCAGCTCTTGTGCCTTTCCAAGTGTCCTGTTTGCTATTGTTACCCTGGCACCGTCCTTTGCCAGCTGGTAGGCCACGGCCCTTGCCGCACCTCCGGCACCAAGAATCAATACCCTGCTACCAGGGATATCCACACCAGATGCTGTTAAGGCTTTCACTGCCCCGATGCCGTCAGTATTATGGCCGACAATGCCGGTAATGCCAGCAATACCAGCAATGGTCTCATCTGAAAACTCTATAGTGTTCACTGCCCCGATAGCCTGTGCCATAGTATCCGGTTCCACGATCTCCAGGGCCTTCTCTTTAAGTGGAATGGTAAGGTTGAGCCCACCAAAACCCATGGCTCTGGCACCAATAATTGCAGCTTTGAGGTCATCCAGGGTGACCCTGAATTTGTGGTACTCACAATCCATACCCAGAGCCTTATAGGCTGCATTGTGCATAACAGGTGACAGGCTGTGCTCTACAGGGTTGCCGAAAACTGCAAATATGGTTTTCAAATCAGCACCTCCATGAAGTGTTTCAATTCATCTATCCTCAACTGGCCCGGTGCCACCGCATCCTCCACTGCGCCATATGTAAGCACAGAACCATAGATGGGTGCCACCACCCTGGTATGGCTTCCCAGTTTTCCCATTGCAATGGTACTCACAGGAAAGTCTGCTTCCTGTGTGACCGTAAGTAGGGCCAGTGTATCAGCGGTGCTGTTGGGAGTCACTGCAAGTTTGGCTATGTCTGCCCCTGCAGCCATGGCCTTCTGCAAGGTAGCCGTCATAACACTGGCGGGGGGGGTGACCTTAAAATCATGTGACGAGATTATCAATACCTTCTTCAATGATCTTGCCGCATCTACCACCCTGTTGCGCAGAGGGGCGAAAAGTTCCACGTCCACAGCATCCACCCTGGTCAGTGCAGACACCAGCAGTTCCACCCTGGCCTCTTCACTACCGTCCCAACGTCCGCCTTCCTTTTGGCAGCGGTTGGTGGCTATAATGGGCAGGCCGACCTGTTCATGTAATTTATCCAGCAGCAGGGCCAGTTCATTTTCATCCTTTATACCCAGCAGGTCTATCCTTATTTCGAGGATCTGGGCACCCATTGACCTGGCCTTACTGGCAGTCGGGATGGGGTCAGCGCCAATGGCAGCCACTACGCCCGGGCCCTGCCCCAGGTTAACATGTCCTATCCGTACCATTCCTTTATACCGTGTTATTTTTCGATAATGGTTTCCGCGATCTTCATACCGAAATGCCGGGCAGTGTCCTCATAATTGACCATCACTTCATCGCCTTCCTTCAGGGCGGCTACTGAAATGGGTTTGCCGTCCTTGCCTACAAGTTTTATGGTTTCGGCATTCTGGAGTATGGTCTTGACAATAGAATCATCTACCTTTGCTTCAACAAGCAGCATGGGTCTTCTCTCGATCTTGACCCGCCCTACTATAGCGGATCTTTTGCATCCTTTGGAATCCACTACCAGCACTTCATCCCCTGCAGCTAGTTCTGAGAGGTACTGGGTCTTGTCACCCACCTTGACATAGGCATGGACCGCACCCGCGTTCACCCTGAACGGCCTGGCTGCTACATAGGGGCTGTCCTCTGATTCGGAATGTACCAAAAACAGGCCATTGGACTGGCTGCCAACCAGCATACCTTCACCCAACGTCATCAGGGAACACGTATCCACGCAGACACGGTCCCCCATACCCACAGGCTTGACCTTTGTGATCGTGGCAACACTGAGGGGAATATCCTCAGACCCGGTCTGTTCTACAGCCTTAACTGTTCTCTTGATCTCAGACGGGTCATCGGTATCCAAGAGCACTCCGTCCGAACCGCGTTCCATTGTCTCGTATGCGACTATGGTCTCTTCAGCATCCCTGACACCTGATATGATCTTAACATCCAGTTCATGCAGGGCTGCGATAAGGTTCTCCAGCGGGATGACTTTCCAGTCCGTTCCCACTACTATGATATAATCACAGACCTTGCCCAGTTCGGCAGCAAACTCCTCGTACTGTTTATCCTGGATCACCACATATCCGGCTGTGGTCAGTCCTTTGTCCTTCAACTGGATAGCCAGGTTTATATCCCTGCTTCCGGACAGGTCATTTGGCAATGGGTGTGTTCCGTCGCCTTCGCTGTTCTTGCCCACTACAAAGACATCTGCATCCCCGTCCCCGTCCCTGACAAAAGCAGCCACTTTTATGCTGCCCAGTTCCCGTACCAGCGCAATATCGTCTTCATTGACCAGGACGAAATCTACTCCGGATTCAAGTCCTGTAGTGATCCTCTGTTTCCGGTCGTCCCAGTCACCATTATCTGCTTTTATCCATAATGTCTTATCAACTTTCACTTCAGTTCCTCCAGGGCTTCCTCCACACTTGTATTTTTATGCACTACTCTGGTGATTGCCCTGGTCATCTTTGTTGGATTGGAATGTTGAAATACATTTCTACCTATGGCGACGCCCCTGCCACCTGCATCCAGGCAGCCTCTTATCATCTCTAAAAACTCGGCATCGGTCTCGGTCTTGGGACCGCCTGCCATAACAACCGGGACCGGGCATCCGGCAACAACGTCCTTGAATGTGTCAGGGTCACCGGTATAGTTGGTCTTGATCACATCGGCTCCCAGTTCTGCCCCTGCACGTGCGGCATGTGCTACCAGTTCAGGATTATTGGAGTCGGTGATGTTCTTTCCCCTGGGATACATCATGGCCAGGAGGGGCATGCCCCAGAAGTCACAGGTTTCTGCCACGCTGCCCAGTTTCTCAAGCTGGTCCGATTCTGTTTCGCTGCCTATATTGACATGAACGCTTACGGCATCAGCTCCCAGCTTGATGGCCTCTTCTACAGAACAGACCTGCACCTTATCATTGGGATCGGGTCCAAGGGCAGTGGATGCACTCATGTGGATGATAAGCCCCACATCGGACCCATAACCCCTATGCCCATGCTTTGCCATGCCCTTCTGGAGCAGTACCGCATTGGCACCACCTTCGGCAACCTTATCGACCATCTTTGGCAGGTCTACCAGCCCGGTCACAGGGCCCACTGATATGCCGTGGTCCATTGGTATTACTACCATATTCCTGCTCTGCCTGTCCAATATTCGTTCTATTCTGATACTTTTTCCTATTTCTGACATTAGTTCACCTTATCATGTTAGTGTGTAACATAGTAGCACGATTCTATATATAAATATGTCGTTTTTAGTGTTAGCTCATCCCATTAGCAACTTGCGAAATAATTATATTAAAGTTATGCTTTATGAAGATGTGAATCAGGAAAATATTTTCCTGAAAAAAAAGAATGTCCTGTAAATTTCACATCATTCCATCTGGACAGATAATATGTGTTATTTACAGGATTTCCACATTTAAAATTTTCTACAAAATTCAAGTCAACTTTAAAAACACTTTCAAGCTTGATTTTTTAAGCCTTGGGTTTTGGAGCTTTTCTGCCCCTCACTTGTTCATCATACTTCCTGAGTCTATCTTTTTCTTCTTTAGAAACTTTAGATTCAGCCATTTTATATTCACCTCTTGTTCAATGTGTTCTGCCTGCCAGTTCTTATTGCGGGCATGTAAGCACATTTAAGTTCCGCACCCAGTTCTCCATTAATCCTGGAGGCGAACCTATTATTAGGTTTCAACTAATTGTACATAAATATATGTGATAAATATCAGGATGATTTCGGTTTCCCTAATAAAATAGACAGTTCCACAATCAATCGCCCAGCATCTCGCTGAAGTTCAATTGCCT
>CBDUUM010000054.1:0-8750 GCA_965370445.1 uncultured Methanosarcinales archaeon | reverse complement strand
GCAATCCCGTTAATAATTGCATCATAGCGCTGGCATACACGCTTAATGATATCATCTACAGCATTCTGGTGTGTTGGTACCAGTATATCCGCACCTGATGATACGTCTACTCCTTCACTCGATAATCCATAGTCAGGGGCTACCAGCAGCCCGCCGGCAGATACATTGAGCTTCATATCGGTGATGAGCCGGGCCACCATATCGGTAGCAGGCTTCACCCTGGTAGTAATGCCAAGGGTTCTGGATAAATATTGCCCCTTTAATTCGTTTACCTTTTCAACTGCTGATTTTACCTTATCCTTATTGCCAAGAGGTGAGAGTTTTTCTATGGTCTCAAGCAGGTCATCGAAAGTAACAGCCTGCACCTCTATTATTTCGCCATTAAAGTATTCGGCAACCTTCTCCCCGTACCCCTTTGAGATAACCAGCTTGCTCACGTCTTTTATTCGCAGGATATCTTTCTCTGTGGGTTTATACGGGTCTACAACCTTGAAATTATCAATACCCAGCAAGAACATAAGGGACAGATATCCCATTGTAATACCTATGGTGGGCTTCACACCCAACCACTTGTCAAGCCCGGTCTGCCCTTGCTCGGATACCAGCTCGATGATCTTCTGCTTAATATATGCAGGATCACTGGATTTTAGCCCAAAATATTCGGCAAATCCCTGTGTGGTGGTAAGTATCCGGCTCCTCCCTTCCGGGCTCCTGCTTATCAGTCCCCTGGCCTCCAGTTCCTTTACATGGTCATAGGTGGCATTGCCGCGTTTCTCTACCAGGTCGCTCTGGAGCAGTGGCTGGTGGTAGGCTATCATGGAAAGGGTCCGAAGCATTGGGGATGGCAGTTCCTTCGGGGCCACACTCCTGACCTGGTCTGCATATTCAGGTTTTACCTGCATTACGTACTTGCCTTCCATCTCAAGAATATCCAGTCCTGATTGCCGCTCCTGGTATTCCTGTATAAGTGAGAGCACAATAGCACGGGTTTTTTTCTTTTTACTTACCAGTTCCTTTAATGTGGCAAGATCTACCGGTCCGCCGGCAGCGAATAATGCAGCCTCTATTATCTCACGGTCCCCTATGAACATACCCCCGGTGAATCAGGATAGCTGATATATAACTCACCGAATAGTTCTTCCTGTTCAAGCCATATCTCCTTATTGGTTGCAAGAAACAGTAGTGAGATATAGGTCATCAGTTTATTTGAACGGTCCCCTGAGAGCAGTTCACTAAGGGCGATATATGTCCTGTCTTCCAGGATGCTGCATAGCGTTTTCCTCATTGTGTCCACCCTGCCTTCGATATCCTCTTCATGAGCGACATTCAGTACCTGTTCGGTGGTCGGCCAGTCACGTTCCATAGTCTCCCTCGCTTTTTTACGGATGGTCTTACGCCGTTCGACCACTTCTGCTTTCTCCAGTTCAAGTATCAGTTCATCCAGTGTGACCGAGCGCTGGGAATGGCGCCTCACAGGTGTTTTGGGAACAGGATAATCTTCCACATCAAAAAAGTCAAGGTCATCGATCCACGAATCATCCTCAATAACAGGTTCCTCCACCAGGATATTGGACTTCATGCGCAGCAGGATAGCTGCATAATGGAGTGTCCTGCCTGATATCCTTAGATCCATACGCTCCAGTTCTTCAATATGGTGCAGGAACTTATCAGTTATTTCTACTATATCGATGTTCCAGGGGTTTATCTCCCCTTCACGGACAAGGTTCACCAGTATCTCGACAGGCTCTTCATAAATATCCTGTGCATCCTGACCCACTGGTAAATAGTCATAAGTAAATGGTGTTTCAACTAATTCTTCCATTCAGTTCATCCCCTCTGAAATCCAGAATTCTTATAATAATACTGTAATCTTGTTGTTCTTGTAATATTATAATATATTTATGCTGTTATTATATATTATCTTTTTCAATACTATTATTCTCTATTGTAGTTTCTTCAATTGTAGTTTCTTCAATAATATCATTCTCAAGTGTAATATCCTCAATACTATTGTCCTCACGTACAACCCGGGCTACACCCATCACTTTATCTCCACCATGGACATTCATAATCTTCACACCCTGGGTATTGCGTCCCTGTATCCTGATATCCGAGACCGGGACCCGGATAATGATGCCTCCGGAAGTGGTCACCATAAGTTCATCGGATTCATCTACTGCTTTTACATCCACCACAAGACCGTTACGGATACTGGATATGATGGTTATGACACCCTGGCCGCCCCTGTTGATGTTGCGATATTCACTGAACTCTGTCCGCTTCCCGAATCCATTCTCGGTAATGGTCAACAGGGTTGCATCATCCCTGACGATATCCATTCCTACAACATAATTATCACTGACAAGCCGGATACCACGAACGCCCCTGGAGCCGCGGCCTGTTGCACGAACATCGGTCTCAGAGAACCTAATCGCTTTACCGTGCCTGGTACCAATAATAATATCCATTGAACCATCTGTCAGTTTAACGGTTTGCAATTCATCCCCTTCATCCAGTTTTATGGCTATAATGCCTCCACGCCTGGGATTTTTGAACGCTGACAGGTCAGTCTTATTCACTACACCGCACTTGGTAGCCATTACGAGGTTATGACCCTGGTCAAACGTCTTTACCGGTATCTGGGCAGTGACATTCTCACTGTTATCCACTTCAATAAGGTTGATTATGGCTTTACCGCGGCTTTGCCTTGAAGCGTCGGGTATCTCATAGACCTTAAGCCAGTGGACGCGTCCCCTGTCTGTGAAGAACAGGATATAATCATGCGTGGATGCAACGAACAAGTCCTCAACAAAATCGGCCTCCTTAGTATCCATACCGATGACGCCGCGCCCGCCCCTGCGTTGCTGAGTGTACGTGTCGATTGGCATGCGCTTGATATATCCGCTGTTGGAGATTGTGACCACCACCTCTTCCACAGGTATCAGGTCCTCATCCTCCAGGTCCACACCCCCCTCGATAATCTGGGAGCGCCTGGCATCACCATAGCGTTGCCTGATATCTGCCAGTTCTTCCTTAATGAGTTTCAGTATCTTGGCCCGGTCAGCCAACAGCTCAAGTAGCCCTTTAATGGTTTCAAGCAGTTCTTTGTGTTCGTTATCGATCTTCTCCCGTTCAAGACCAGTGAGTTTTTGCAGTCTCATCTCCAGGATAGCTTTTGCCTGCTCCTCACTCAGGTCGAAATTGGACATAAGTCCAATCCTGGCCTCTTCCACGGTCTTGCTTGCCCTGATAAGGGCAATGACCTGGTCGATATGGTCCAGTGCAATTTGCAGTCCTTCCAGAATATGGGCGCGCTTGCGGGCCTTCTCAAGTTCGAACTGGCTGCGCCGGGTAATAACCACTACCCGGTGGTCAATGAAATGCACGATCAGTTCTTTCAGGTTCAGCACCTGGGGTTGGCCGTCCACCAGTGCCAGGTTGATGATACCGAAAGAGGACTCCATCTGGGTATGTTTGTACAGCTGGTTCAACACCACATCTGAATTGGTACCACGACCCAGTTCAATTACTACCCTGATACCATCCCTGTCAGACTCGTCACGCAAATCGGTAATGCCAGCTATCTTCTTTTCCTTGACCAGTTCGGCGATGTTTTCGATGAGTCTGGCCTTGTTCACCTGGTAAGGCACCTCATCAATGATTATCTTCTCTTTATTCTTATTTTCCTCAATATGGGTCTTTGCCCGCATCTTAACAATGCCTCTCCCGGTCTGGTATGCACTGCGAATCCCACTGCTGCCAAAAATATAGGCACCGGTAGGGAAATCAGGGCCCTTGACCACGCCCATCAGGTCCTGGATCTCTACATCCGGGTCATCGATAGTCATGTTCACCGCATCCACTATCTCGTTGAGATTATGGGGCGCCATGTTGGTAGCCATACCCACTGCAATACCAGTGGAGCCATTTACCAGCAGGTTAGGCAGTTTGGAAGGCAGCACCGTCGGTTCTTCCAGGGACCCGTCATAGTTGGGTATGAAATCAACAGTCTTCTTGTCAATATCAGCCAGCATCTCCTCAGCGATGCGGTCCATGCGAACTTCGGTATAACGCATGGCTGCTGCCGAATCTCCGTCAATGGAGCCGAAGTTACCCTGGCCATCAGCTAAGGGATAGCGTAAATTGAAATCCTGGGCCATCCTGACCATAGTGTCATAAATGGCTGCGTCGCCATGAGGATGGTACTTACCCATAACGTCACCCACAATCCTGGCAGATTTCTTGTAGGGCTTATCACGGGTCATGCCCTGTTCCTGCATACCGAACAGTATGCGCCTGTGTACAGGCTTCAGGCCGTCACGCACATCGGGCAGTGCCCGGCCAACGATAACGCTCATAGCATAATCGATATACGAGGTCTTCATCTCGTCCTCGATGTTCAGTTTTATGATTCTATCTGTTATAATTTCACCATTGTTCCCCCCATTATCCTCCTCGCCGGTGTCCTCACGGATAACATCAGGGCCATTCTCTTCAGTAGTTTCTCCAGTGTCCTCAGCAAGATTCACTTCAGTATCATTACTGATATTTTCTTCAGTACCCTCACCGGTATCTTCGACCATATTTTCCTCGTTATCGTTCAACTCTTCATCCTCTGGAAATTCATCAGACATCAAGGTTCTTCACCTCCTTTGCGTGCCGTTCAATAAATTCCCGCCTGGGCTCAACCTTATCGCCCATAAGTATTGTGAAAATCTCATCCGCATCCATTGCATTGTCCAGCGTGACCTGTACAAGTGTCCTGGTTTCCGGATCCATAGTGGTCTCCCACAACTGGTCGGGATTCATCTCGCCCAGCCCCTTGAAGCGCTGGACTCCGACCCCCTTACTACCCATCTCTTCCACTTTCGCATCTTTCTCGGCATCAGTGTAAACGTAATGGGTTACCTTCCCCTTCTTAATGCGGTACAGGGGCGGCTGGGCTATGTACACATATCCCAACTCTATCAACTCTTTCATGTAACGGTAGAAGAACGTGAGCAGCAATGTCCTGATATGGGCACCGTCCACATCGGCATCAGTCATTATGATTACCTTGTGGTACCTGGCCTTCACTTGATCAAAATCATCACCCAGGCCCGTACCTATGGCAGTTATCAGGGCACGTATCTCATTATTCTTGAGTATCTTGTTCAACCTGGCCTTCTCGACATTAAGTATTTTACCCCGCAGAGGTAATATTGCCTGGAACGCACGGCTACGGCCCTGTTTGGCTGAACCTCCTGCACTGTCGCCCTCTACCAGGTACACTTCACACAAGGACGGGTCCTTCTCTGAGCAGTCAGCCAGTTTGCCTGGCAGCGAGGATATTTCCAGTGCGCTCTTGCGCCTGGTCAATTCCCTTGCCTTACGGGCAGCATCCCTGGCCTGGGCTGCCAGCACCGATTTACTTATGATATTATCTGCTTCCTTTGGATGTTCCTCCAGAAACTCCCGCAGACCCTCACCCACCAGGGTCTCCACAATACCTTTAACATCGCTGTTGCCCAGTTTGGTCTTGGTCTGTCCTTCGAACTGGGGTTCTGTGAGTTTGACACTGATAATTGCGGTCAACCCTTCCCTGATATCCTCACCAGAGAGCTTTTCGCTGCCTTTGATAAGCCCGCGGTCTTTGGCATAATCATTGACAGAACGGGTCAGAGCTGCCTTAAAGCCGCTAAGATGGGTGCCACCTTCATGGGTATTGATATTATTGGCAAAAGAGAATACGGTCTCTGTATAACTGTCATTATACTGGATAGCAATCTCCACCTGGGTGCTGTCCTTGGTCTTCTGGAAATATACCGGTGGTTGGTGTAGTGCGTTTTTGTTCTTGTTCAGGTGCTCGACGAAAGCAATGATGCCACCTTCGTAATGGAACAATTTCTCATCACCTGTGCGTTCATCCCTGATGGTAATTTTTATACCCTTGTTCAGGTATGCCATTTCTCTCAGGCGTTTGGATATGGTCTCGAAACTAAAATCAATAGTCTCGAACACCTCATAATCAGGTTTGAATGTTACATTGGTGCCTGTCTTGTCAGTGTCCCCTCTCACTGCGACATCACTCATGGGTTTTCCTCGCTGGTACCGCTGGAAGTGAACTTTCCCCTTGCGGTACACCTCGACTTCCATCCATTCGGACAGGGCGTTCACAACAGATACCCCTACACCGTGCAGACCGCCTGAAACTTTATACGACTCTGCATCGAACTTACCACCGGCATGAAGCATGGTCATGACCACTTCAAGTGCGGATTTTTGGAATTTCTCATGCATATCCACGGGAATGCCGCGCCCGTCATCCAGCACACTCACCGAGTTATCCCGGTTGATAGTAACCTCAATATTTTCGCAGTACCCTGCAAGTGCTTCGTCTATACTGTTATCAACCGCTTCATAAACCAAATGGTGAAGTCCACGTGTGTCTGTGCTGCCTATATACATGCTGGGGCGCTTGCGCACTGCTTCCAGTCCTTCAAGTACCTGTATCTTACCAGCATCGTATTGTTTATCTGTCATCTATGGTCTCCAAAAATTATCAAAATTATCAAATTATCCCCATCTCGGTGAGCCGCTCGGGCAAATACCGCTGGGTGACGAAATCCAGACCCTTACCTGCAAAGGCCTGCTGTTCTGCCTTTTTGCCGATATCAAGCTGGAGTTTTATCTGGGTCTTCCAATATTCGGAATCGAACCTGGGGTCAGACAGTTCGCTTCGCAGTGCCTTGATATCCTGGTCCGTCAGCTTGTCGGTGGACAGGTCGTAATCCACAATATCACTGGGCTGCACGCCTATGAACTGCGCTGCCGGGGCAGCCAGGTACTCGGACAGGTGTGCGCTCTTGATGGCACCGTAGGCAACGCTGGCAAATATCCTGTAACTCCAGGGGTCGCCATCAGTGAATACCAGAATGGGCAGGCCCAGTTCCTCACTAAGCCGTTTCAGGATGCGCCGTGTGCTGCGGGCAGGCTGCCCCTTAAGGTGCACCAGTACGGCATTATAATCTTCATCAAATCCATTCTCGATCAGGCGCGCCATCATACCACCGGTCTCAATGGCTACCACGAATTTGGCATCGTGGTCAAGGAACTCGATATTGTCAACATTGAACGGTATCTGGTAACCGCCCTCACCCACATCGTCCCGGCAGTGGATAATGCGCTCGCCCCGCGTGGTGGTTTCCTTGAGCCTGATCGACCCGAACATGGTGGCACCGTCCTCTTCGGGCCTCATGTGGAAATCCTCCCTCTGCATTGCGGTGATGATCTCCAGGTCTTCTATCATGCGGTCGCTCTCGGGCTGCTCCCTGAACTTGGCTATGTCCCAGTTCTCTGAAATGTAATACAGCTCCCTCAGGGTAGATCCCCTGTTGTTCTCCAGGTGCTCTTTTATGAGCATCTCTGCAGTATAGGACATCTTCAATATCTGGTTTGCACCCTTGACTGTTTTGGCGCTGCGCATGCTGGTGCTGTTGCCGTACACCCAGACTTCGCTGTTATTGTCATACTCAATGTTGGCCTTGGTACGTGTAGGCAGCACGATATTGGGTACTGCCTGGTCCTCAAACTGCTTGTAAAATGATCCCACTATACCCAGCAGGGACTCTTTTGCCAGCTTATCCCGTTCCTCTCGCAGGTTATTCATCCACAAACCCCCTTACGGCTTTGGCCCCGTTGACCATTCCTTCATCCACGCCTTCCACGATAAGGTCGGACAGCTTGGCGGCCTCTTCATCAGACACGAAAGGCATGTTGAACCTGATGTTCACCTTACTGCCGGCTTTTACGTCAAGTTTCCAGATATGATCGGTATCGTTACCCAGTGATATTACCTTTGGTTCAGGGTCGGCATCACGCACCGGATACTGGTGGGTGTCGTGCAGCTTGAATGCCATTGAAGCGCTGCTGTAGTTCTTTACAGTGATATCCACATGCACCCCGTCCCCGTTGTGTGAGACACTGCGGTACACCAGCAGGTTGCCCATGACCTTTGCCACTACCGGGGTGATATCAGGGGTTGGCCTGTCCAGTATTGTGGATACCTTTTCAGCGATTCGGGGCAGTAGTTTCTTTATTATCTCTTCTTTCTCCCTGCGCTTGGACAGGTGCTGCTGTTTTGACAGGAAGGTCTTGAGCTTGCGGGCCACGTCCTTCAGTGCCAGTTCGACCTCGTTCATGATCTCGGAAACGTCTGCCACAGCGTCCTTGCTCTCTGAAGTGAATGGTATATGAGTGGAGGCGACATGCACCATGAACACGGCCGGACCTGTGGGAAGACCGCCGCCGGGCTGGTTCAGGGAGTAGTTCTTCCACCTGATGTTCTCGACTGCATGGGTGATGGAACAGCCACCCTGCTGGTACAGCAGGGGCACCCGGTTGGCGAATCTCAGGATGTGTACTCTGTCCTCCTTCCCAAGGCTGCCGCCGTAGGCAATGCCTGCCTCTACCAGGAAGGGATGGCCTGTGTGCACCGACGCTGACCGGCTGACAGTAGCTATGAAATCAACGCTGAACTCCTTTTCCAGCCCCTTGTAGATGAGTGACTCGGAGATGGGGGACAGGCAGTCGGTGGGTGGTGCCATGATCTTGACTTTCTTAAAGGCGTCCAGGAGTTTTTTAGCATCCTCCAGTTCAATGGAATGAGGGTCGCTTTCAGGGTCAAGGTGGGCAGCTTTGCATATTCCCTCTGCGGTCTGCAGGCCGATGCGGGAAAAGCTGTATCTCAAAAATGGGGCGAGTTTCTGCCT
>CBDUUM010000053.1:0-8762 GCA_965370445.1 uncultured Methanosarcinales archaeon | reverse complement strand
ACTATCTTTAACTGGACTATCGTCTAACTGGATTATAGGTTTATTCTAATTTGAATTGGCTGATGGCAATTCCAAAAAATATGATCATCATCAACACCAGCACCCCCACTTCCTCTAATATCCCGGCCAGTCCCAGGTCGAAATATATCAGGTCATAGAACCCTTCCATGGCCCATGCCGTTATTGTGAAATGCGCCATATCCTGCATGAACTGGGGCTCAATGAATAGCGGCCACCATGAACCGCCCACGGCAGACATTATTAATACCAGCAGGAGGGATACTGAATCTGCCTGGTCTGCTGTTCTCACCAGTACAGCCACCAGTAGCCCCAGGCCAGTGGATGCCAGTGTGATTGCAGCTATCAGTATCAATAGGGCCAGCGTATCACTACCCAGATCCAGGCCAAAGACCACATTTCCAAAATACATCAGTACGGTAAGCTGCACAAATCCCCTTATAAATGTACTGGCGATCTTACCCCCGATGATCTCTACCCTGCTGATAGGGGCGGTTACCAGCCGTCTCAGTGTCCCTGCTTCCTGTTCTTTTATCAGGCTTACAGATCCGATCTGTACGGTGGTGAACATGAGGAACATAACAGCGAATCCAGGCACATACTGGGTAAAAGCGGAGAATTCTGCCAGACTAGAAGCAGTACTTTCAATTGTAACTTCCACGGGCGGAGGTTGCACGAACTGTTCTGCTGTATCAACAATTTCCATTATCTGCTCCTCTGTATAGACAGGAATCCCGTATGCACCTACTGTCTTTACAACTACAACATTGGTTGATATCCTGCTGGCATAACCTTCTACTATCTTTTCCAGCACTGTGTTTTGCGATTCCTCAGTAGGGTTTTCAATGATCAGCAGTTCGGTGTCCTGTCCCGTCATAACTGATTCAGTAAAACCCAGGGGGATAATTATCAGCCTGCCGTATTCCTGGTTCTTGACCCTTTCCCTGGCAGCGAACTCATTTGACTCCATATCCACATCCAGTATATCAATATCTTCCAGGAACTCCACAAGTCCCCTGGAGACCTCATCGTTGTCCAGGTCCACTACCAATACACTGATCCGCATGTTCTGCTCATAATCACCGCCCAGTGCCAGCCCGGAAACAGATATTATCAACATTGGCACCAGGAACATCATCAGGAGGGCATTTCGGTCCCGTAGTATAATTTTCAGGTCCTTGGCAGCGATGATATGGAACTTCATATCCTACCCTCTCAAACTTGTTCCGGTCAGGTGAAGGAACAGGGTCTCCAGGTCAGGTTCCTTGATGTAGATGGACTCCACCCTTGTTCCTGAAGATACCAGGATATCGATTATTCCTACCAGCGATTCCCTGCCCCGTACCAGTTGGATGGTCATGTTCCCTTCATCCAGCGATACCTTCCGGACACCAGGCATGTGCTTGATAGATTCCACAGGTCCGGGCAGTATCTCAGGTACCAGAACATGGATCAGATCACTCTCACCAACCAATTCAAGCAGTCCTTTTAGTGTATCTAGTGCTATTAGCTTTCCCTTGTCCATTATAGCTATGCGGTGGCACAATTTCTCAGCATCCTCCATCTGGTGTGTGGTCAGGAGCACGGTTGTACCCTGGCGGTTAAGGTCCTGGATGGTATCATATATTTTCCTGCGGCTCTGGGGGTCAACCCCTGTGGAGGGTTCGTCCAGATATAATATTCTGGGTTCGTGCAGCAGTGCAGCAGCGATATTGATCCTGCGCTTCATACCTCCCGAGTAACCTTCCAGCAGGTCGTCGGCCCGGTCGGTCAGACCTACCATATCCAGTAGTGCTTCCACCCGTGTCTTCAGTGCCCTGCCTGACAACCCGTATATCTTTCCATAAAAAGCCAGGTTCTCCCTTGCCGTCAGTGTGTGATACAGGCTGATCTCCTGGGGCACCACACCTATGATCTTCTTTATGTTGTTGGCATTCTTCCGGATATCAGATCCATCGATGATCACATTGCCCAGGGTGGGCTCCAGCAGACAGCACAGTATGGAGATGATGGTGGACTTGCCTGCACCGTTGGGGCCAAGCAGCCCGAATATCTCACCCCTGTTGATCTCAAAGGAAATCCCGTCTACAGCAGTGTGGCCGTTATACCTCTTGACCAGGTTCTCCACAGTGATAATGACATCATTGTTCACTACCGCCGCCACCTTCCCGCCGCTTCAGGTATAAGAATATCAATACAGCTATTACTATCAAGCCAGCACCCAGCAGATAGGGATTGCCAAATATACCCTTCCCTTCCTCCTGGTCCCTGACCTCTGCCGGGACATAGATAATATCTGATATCCTGGTCTGTCCTTCTGCATCCTCGTATTCGATCTCGGCTTTAACAGAATATGCTTTAGGTATGGCATCAGGATCCACATCGATGTTGAACATGGCCCGGGACTCATTACCGGGTTGTATATCTCCTAAATAGGCGGTATAATCCGTGCTGCTGAGCGGGTCTGATAATCGCAGCCTGGCGGTGGCTCTTGAGGCTTTTTCTTCCCCTGTGTTATGGAATGTTATACTGAGAATACCCGGCTTTCCCGGCAGGAGGTCACTGGTTATTTCTGTGGCTTCGAAATCGGCCTGCTCTTTGATAATTATGAAAATATCATGGGTCTCGTTGACATGCTGGTACAGCATATTGTAATCTATCTGGTTGTTTGAAGCATTCCCGTCCACCTGGACATCTTTCTGGAACTGGTAGGTAAGGTTTACTTTTAGTGTGTATTTCCCGGCAGGGGCATTGTCCCATATCTTGATATCAAAGGGCAGCGGCTGGGAGACTTGTCCGGACACCAGGGTACCTGCGCTCTGGGGCGGTGTTTTAATGTCCACGGGGGCATCTTCTGCCGACAGAGAAGCCACTACACCCACAGCCGTAGTAATGCCATATTCCAGTTGCTGTTCTATCTTTGAGAGGGCGATCTCATTGGCACCAACCGGCTTGTCCTCGGATTCGAAACCTGTTATCTTGCCCTGGTTCATGACCCGGACCAGTATAGTAGAGGTCTCATCCTTGTCATATTCAGGGCTGCCTGTAATACTTACCACCATCTCAGGACTGCCATATGCTGTGAAATAGTCATCAGTGAATGTCCAGATATTAGGTGGAATGATCTCTGCACTTGACTGGACAAGTAATATCGATATTAGAAATAGCATCACGATCAATTTGCTCATTATCTGACCACCTGAAATGTATTGGGCTTGAGAATAATGCAGGTTAATGGTTAAAAAACATTTGTACTGATATCCGGATACATACGGATAGTTTTAAGTCTTTTATAGGGGAGTATATATCCTAAAACCAAGGTGGAAAACAATGGCCGATGTTACTCAATCCGATATGACCCCTAATGAAAAACAGGTACTGCTGGCAATGGGAGACCTGAAGACAACAGACCCGCAAGAATTATCAGCTGCCTCATGCCTCAGCGTGGAAGCTGCCGTACAGGGTGCATTCCTGCTTGAGGAAAAGGGACTTTTACAGGTATCTGAGTTTACAACTGAGAAATACAACCTGACAAAGGAAGGGGAAGAATATGTTAGTTCGGGCCTGCCCGAACGGCAGGTCATCGAAAAGGTCACATCACCTACTCCCATTGATGCCCTGAAGGATGAGTTCGGCCCAAAACTTGTCGGAATAGCACTGGGCTGGCTGCGAAAAAAAGGCTGGGCCCAAATCGAAGACGGTAACCTTGTCCCTGGCGAAATTCCCAGTCCTGGAGATGATGAAGAGGCCCTGGCCGGTCTGAATGCAGGTACCCTTACTGCAATTTCGAAGGGTGTAAAAAAAGACCTTGTCAAGCGCAATCTCATTGAGATCAGCGAAGATAAGACCCGAACCATTACGATAACAGAGCCAGGGATTGAGCTGTTCCGTTCAGGTATAACCATCGAAGAAGATATCGCCCAACTCACATCAGACCTTATAAGGACAGGCAACTGGAAGGACAAACACCTCCGGCCTTACAATATCGACGCACCTGTGCAGCCTGTTTACGGTGCCAAGACCCACCCGTACCAGAGGCTCATAGATGAGATGCGCCAGATCTTCCTGGAGATGGGATTCACAGAGATCAAGGGCGAGATAATCCAGAGCAGTTTCTGGAATTTCGATGCCTTGTTCCAGCCCCAGGACCACCCTGCCCGGGATATGCAGGACACCTTCTATCTGGACAGCACTGGTGATGTGCCTCCCGAATACACTGATTCCGTGGCTGCCATGCACGAACACGGGGGAGATATCGACAGCAAGGGATGGGGGGGCAAGTGGAGCAGCGAACAGGCCAAAAAGAACGTACTGCGCACCCACACCACAGCCAACACCATCAAATATCTTGCAGACAACCCGGACCCGCCTGTAAAGGCTTTCTGCATTGACAGGGCATACCGCAGGGAGACCATTGACCCCACCCATACCCCTGAGTTCGAGCAGCTTGAGGGTGTGGTCATGGATGAGGGAATGAGCTTTGCAAACCTGCTTGGGCTGCTGACCGAGTTCTATCACAGGATAGGTTTTGTCGATGTCAGGTTCAGGCCCGCCTATTTCCCTTATACCGAGCCCAGCGTGGAACCGGAAGTATATATCGAGGGTATGGGCTGGATCGAACTTGGCGGTGCAGGTGTGTTCCGTAAGGAGGTCACCAAACCCCTGGGTATAAAGTATCCTGTCCTTGCATGGGGCCTGGGTGTCAGCAGGCTGGCAATGCTGAGACTTGGTCTGCGTGACCTCCGGACGCTGTACCAGTCAGATATCGACTGGCTCAGGAAGAGCCCGGTGTGTAAGGTATAACTGTATTTATTTGCCCCTTATCCTAAGCCTAAGGGCTTACTTGAGAATAACCTGTCAAAATCAATTTATGATCTTCCGCCAGATATATAGGAGAATTATATGAGAATTCGAACCGCAGATAAACGCAGATGAACGCAGATTTGCGGCATTGTATCTGCGTTTATCCGCGTTCATCTGCGGTTAAATTTTTATTGATTGTTATGCAGCAAACTGTAATTCATATTGGCGTATGTGCTGTGTATCTACACAAATTTTCTGTTAAATTTACCAACTTATTTCTTGGCAGTCCCTAAGGGAATAGTCCCAACATCTTGATCGCATCGGCCACCCTGTTAACACCGATGGCAAGGCTGGCATCCCGCATATTCAGCCCTTTTTCCTCTTTCATTTCCCATACATTCCTGAATGATGATACCAGCTTTGCCTCAAGCTGTTGGTTAACATCTGTCAGGCTCCAGTGCTGGCGATTGATATTCTGCACCCATTCAAGATAGCTCACTATGACACCGCCTGAGTTTGCAAGAATATCAGGCACCAGGACTACCCCGTTATTGTCCAGTATCTCGTCCGCCTCGGTTGTGGTGGGGTTATTGGCACCTTCAACGATCACCTTCGCCTTGATATTTCCTGCATTCTTCATTGTGATCTGGTTCCCCAGTGCAGACGGTACAAGGAAGTCGCATTCCAGTTCAAGGAGTTCTTCATTGGTCAAGGTTTCGCTTCCAAGGAACCCCACGACCGAACCGGTTTCTAATTTATGGGTCAGGAGCTTAGCGGGGTCAAGCCCTGCCGGATCATATATACCGCCTCTTGAATCACTTACTCCGATAATCCTGCAACCCATACTGTACAACGTCATTGCAGCGTTAACACCCACATTTCCGAAACCCTGTATCACAACAGTTGAATCCTTCAGTTTCATACCCAGGCTCTTTGCAGTTTCCCTCAGGATTATTGCCGTGCCCCGTCCGGTAGCCTCAGCACGTCCTTCGCTTCCTCCCAACCCGATAGGTTTCCCAGTCACCACTTCCGGGACAGAGTATCCCTTTATGACACTATAGGTATCCATCATCCATGCCATGGTCTGGGCATCTGTATACATATCAGGCGCAGGCACATCCCTGTAGGGACCGATGAACTGGGATATCATGGTAGTATAGCGCCTGGTTATGTGTTCCTTCTCACCAATGGACATTTCCTTTGTATTGCAGACGATGCCGCCCTTTGCACCGCCGTAAGGTATGTCGTTGAGCGCGCATTTCCATGTCATCCCCATTGCCAGGGATTTTACTTCATCCATGGACACTTCATGATGATACCTGATGCCGCCCTTATAGGGTCCCCTGGCATCGTTATGCTGGACGCGGTACCCGGTAAATACCTTTATCTCCCCATTATCCATTTTAATAGGCAGGGAGACTGTATGTATCATTTTAGGACTGATGAGTATCTCATAGATCCCGGGCTCCATATCCATCTGTGCTGCACATATCTTAATCTGCCCGCAGGCATTGTCGAAAGGATTCTTTTTTTCTACACTCATAATATAACCTCAATGAATATTTTTTATAACTTTAGTAAAATTACTATAATTACTATAATACTCTTTTGGTTAGCAGGGCATTTGGCTCGAAAGGTAGGATAAGTGAATTTTTTCAAAATATTTGATCGATGTAATCATACGATAGCGATTTGCTCTAAAATATGATATATTTAAGTTATGCGGTCTATTTCAAGACAGTGCCACTTATTGAGCATGTACGCTACTGCCCTCTCCCAAACCGCTTCGTCACCCACTTTTCGATCTCGATCACAAAAAATCCCGGAAGCGCAACCAGTATCATGAGCCCCCACCAGTCGAGCGGCAGGGGCGCCGTTCCGAGAATGGCATTTCCGATCGGATGATAAATGATTGCAAGTTGCACAGCAATAGTGATCGCAATACCTGCAAGCATCCATCTGTTTGAGAACGGACTGAACGTAAATGCGGATTCTGTGATCGAACGTGCGGTAATAACGTAGAAGAGATGCACCAATATTACTGTTGTGAACGCAGCGGTCTGCGCCTGTGTGAGCAGATGATCTATCTCAATATCCGTGTTCAGGGTTCCATTGATCGCAGGCATCCCGTAATAGTAAAACATCACAAACCCTGATATCGCCATCACAAGAGAGATCAATCCAACCTTCTTGAAGAACGGGGAATCGGTTATCCGTTCATCCGGATCCCTCGGAGGTTTTTTGAGCAGATCCTTCTCCATCGGTTCTTTGATGATCGGCAGCGCGAGTGCTACCGCATCAAAGAGATTGATCCAGAGTATCTGCACAGGTTCGAGCGGAAGGCGGTCATGGAAGATTATCATAAATGGAGCAAGCAGGATCGCACCTATGACCAGCAGTGCCTGTCCACCATTTGTCGGGAGCGTGTATAAAATAACCTTTTTAATATTATCGTAAACATACCTTCCTTCTTCCACCGCATCAACGATCGTTGCAAAGTTGTCATCGGCAAGGATCATATCAGAAGCTTCCTTGCTCACCTCGGTTCCGGTGATCCCCATAGCAATCCCAATATCTGCTGCCTTTAGTGCAGGTGCATCATTCACACCATCACCTGTGACCGCTACGACGTGTTTATGTTTTTGCAGTGCCTTTGTGACCCTGAACTTGTGTTCAGGCGCAACCCGTGCAAATACCGATACATCTTCCACGACATCATACAGTTCATCATCACTCATTTGCGACAACTCATCCCCGGTGATCACCCTGTCTGCATTGATCCCGAGTTTGCAGGAGATGGCTTTTGCTGTTATTGCATAATCCCCAGTCATCATCACAACCCGTATTCCTGCACTCCTGCATTTTATTACCCCTTCTATTGCCTCTTCTCTCGGCGGATCGATCATCCCCTGGATGCCAAGAAAAACCATATCCTTAAGGTCGCTTTGGTCAAGTGATCTTTTATCAGTAATCTTATATGCCATGGCAAGCAGCCTGAGCGCTTCTTCTGCCATCTCATCTGCTTTTTCAAGTATTTTTCCCTTGTTTATCGGTTCAATGTTTCCATCTACCATCCGGGTCTGGCACATATCCAGGACCCGCTCAGGTGAACCCTTCATAAATATGACCTGCTTTTCACCCACTTCATGCAGCGTAGCCATATATTGTTTTTCAGATTCGAACGGTATTTCGTCCAGCCGCAACCATTTATCTTTGATACCTGCTTTCATTGCACAAACCATCAGTGCGCCTTCGGTCGGGTCTCCAATGATGGAATATCCATCTTCTTCCACAATACTTGCATTATTACAAAGATAACTTGCCCTCAATGTTCCAATAAACTCTTTACTCATATGGGATGGGGTAAACTTGCCTTTTGGTTCGTATCCAACCCCACTTACCATGTAGTCCCTTTCACCTGAATATATCCGCGATACTGTCATCTGGTTCTTGGTGAGCGTCCCGGTCTTATCCGAACATATGACAGTAGTGCATCCAAGGGTTTCTGCAGCAGGCAATCTTTTGATTATTGCATTCTTTTGCGACATTGCGGTCACACCGAATGCCAGAGCCATCGTTACCACCGCAGGAAGCCCCTCTGGTATTGCAGCGACCGCCAGGGACACAGATGCGAGAAACGCTGTACTAATCTCAATCCCAAACCATACTGCCAGTATGAAATTAACAACAGTGATCGAAAGTATTGCAATGACAAGGAATCTGGTGAAGTCTGCCAATCTCCTTGTGAGCGGTGTTACAATCTTCTTTGTTTCCTGTATCAGTTTTGCGATTCTTCCAATCTCTGCTTGCTCCCCTGTCCCGACAACGATTCCGGATCCCGTTCCTTTTGTAATGAACGTGCCGCTGAATGCCATGCACTTTTGGTCCGCAATTGTTGCGTATTCCATAACCGGGTCTGTGTGCTTGGTCACAGGCACGGA
>CBDUUM010000052.1:0-8792 GCA_965370445.1 uncultured Methanosarcinales archaeon | reverse complement strand
GGTTCACAGGTCATTGGCATCTGCGAATTTTATCAATGCTTCTCCCAGTTGCTTTGTATATTTTGGGTTCAGGTTGAACCTGCTTCTTTTCTGGCCGCTGCGCTCCTTTGCGATCTCTACATATTCTTTATCAAATTTCTCGCTTGTTGCCAGGGTTATGGTCATATACCACCCTGCGTTCATTTTTATCTCAAGGTAATCCTTGGCATCGTCATTGGATGTATCTGTCATTTCATTGTCCTCTCATATCTCTTATTTTACCACAAGGTCGGTAGTGAAGGTCAATATTCTATGTCCTGCTTAATAAAGACTATTATGCCAAGGATGATGAGTATCAGGGCTGCCAGTAACTGAATCAGTGCATACTGGATAACCAGGGCATTATTCCCGCTATACAGAACCATCAGGTCCTGGGTGATGGGGGAGATCATGACAACGGTTTGTACCATAGACAGTATCTTTTCCCCTGCTACACTAAAGACCGGAAGCAACAGCCATAGCATGGCAAGAGTGGCGGCAATGGTGGTGAACTTGGCAGAAAGGGAGACTGCAGATTCTTCATCCTTTTTCCTAACTGATATGAGCATGCCAAGGGAAGTGAATAATAGTGTGGTTGAAATGGTCATGATCACTATGTTTTTCATCAGTTCTGTCAATTCCGGCATGAAGCCTGACATTCCAGGTGTCTGGAATACAGATACTGATATCCAGAACACGCCAAGCATCATTATCAATATCATTGGTACTGTTGTCAATAAAGCACCTGAGAGTTTGGCAAGGTAAACGGATATACGCGAATTGGCTGTACTGCCAATAATATAAAGCGTCCTGGCTTCACGTTCCCGGGATATGGATGAGCCAGCACACCGTATGGCGAGCCTGGATATCATATTGACGCCCACCAGTATGGAAACGAGCATGATGAACGTAATACCCAGTTCGGCTGGAAAAACGATTGTGGGGGTCATTCCCTGCGATGCCGATTCGAATGCGGTCATCCCCAGGATGAACATGAATATCAGGATGTCGGTAAGAATTGAATCCCCGGTTTTCATCCCGCCCGGCATTTCCATTCCCTGGGGCAGTTGGGGCCCGTAATCCTGTATGCCTACACCATATAGCGATATCCCGAATATAATAATGAAAATAAGATACGAGGCCCTGTTCTTGTGGATAACCAGGAATTTTAGTTCCTGCCAGACCATATGAATAAAACCGGATACTATGCCAGGTAGGTCGCTCATTCCCTGCTCCCTCCTGTGGCAAGTTTGATGAATATCTCTTCCAGGCTTATCTTGCTGGGTCTTGCTTCTGTTATATCGGTATAGACAGATGCCTGGCGTATCACTTCGGGAATGTCGGTATCTGGATCGGCCACACTGGCAATTACCCATTCCCTGGTGGCTTCGACTGAACTGACCCTGCTCATCTGCCTGAGTTCATCGGCCAGGTCATCTATCTTGCCAGGATCACTGGGTTTTAATTCCACACTGACCTTACCAACTTCATTTCTAAGGGATTCGATATCATTTTCGATCAGTGTCCTGCCTTCTTTCAGGATAGTTACGGTACTGCACAGTTCTTCCACTGTGAACAGGTCGTGGTCGGATACGAGTATGGTCCTGTCTTCCAGTCCAAGTATAATATCCTTGAACTGGCGACGCATGACCGGGTCAAGACCTGACATGGGTTCATCCAGCAGCAGTACCGGGGGGTCAGTAATCATGGCCAGGGCAAGTGCAACACGTTTTTTCATGCCAGTGGAAAATCTCGATATTTCCTGGTTTGCTACTGCTTTTATGTCCAGTTCTTCCAGGACAGAGCTTACTCTTTGGGCTGTTTGTGTTTTACCCATGCCCGATATTCTTGCATATGCGGTGATCTCCTCCCGGGCAGTAAGGTATTCGTGCAGCCTGGGTGTTTCCGGGACCACACCTATCTGGTGCCTGATGGCCCTGCCATTTTTTAATGGTATATCCCCTATGTTCACTTCGCCTCTGTCGGGTCTTATGAGGGTGGACAGGATCTTGATGGTGGTGCTTTTGCCTGCTCCGTTGGGGCCGATAAGTCCGTGTATGGTTCCTTCTTTTACATGCAAACTGGCATTGTCCAGTGCTGTGGTACTTCCGTATTTTTTTAAAAGGCCGTCTGCTGTTATCAAAATATTACCCGATGTTTGTATAAGGATGGGATGTTAAATAGTTTTGTGTATAAGTAAAATAAATGTAGAACATGGGGATTATCTTAATCGTCATACCCCGCAGCTCTGCTGCGGTTGGGACAAGCTATGGTCAATGCAACCTCAGTAGCCTGAGACATGAGATACCACACAACTCTGCTGTGGGGAGCTTCATTCTGATCAAGTATGATATAAATGGATCATGGCAAAGAAGATAAAAGACAGAGAGCACAGAGAAAACAATAACGCTCTGTGTTCTCTGTGCACTCTGTGGTTATAAACCGTTCAAGGAAATAATAAAAAGTCTCTATTTTTCCTACTTATTTCCTTTTAAAGGGTTGAGAACCGGAAATGAAAAACTATCGATTCTTGTGCCTGTTAGATTTAGGCTTATTTCCAGGGGTGCGTTTATTGTTATGTTTATTTCCAACTTGCACCGACCTTTTCATTTCAGCCTTTTTCAGAGCAGGCAGCTTTTCTTCCCTTATCACGACATCATTAAATTTCAATACATTTTTAAAATTATCATTATCCTTTCTTGAAAGGATATTTATTGCCTTCCCTTCTTTTCCAGCTCTTGCGGTTCTTCCGATCCTGTGGATATACTGTTTACTCTCCCTTGGAATATCGTAATTGTAAACATGAGAAACATCATTAATATCAAGCCCTCTCGCAGCTACATCAGTGCATACAAGAACATCAGCTCTCCCTTCATGGAATTGCTTCATAACATTGTTCCGCTGGTTCTGGGTTAATCCGCCATGAATTGCCCGGGCTTTCACGCCTGAAGATTTCAGGTTCTTGGCGATCGTATCAGTATACCTTTTAGTATTACAGAAAACCATTATCAAGTTTGAGTTTTCATTCTTCAGTAGATGCAAGAGCAAAGAAAATTTCATATTATCCTGGACTCTATAATATATCTGGTCCAATAGTGTTGCATCGATATAAGACTCAACTTGTACATGGATCGGTTGATCCATATATTTCCTGCCAAGCCTGGTAATATCTTTTGAGATCGTTGCAGAGAATAAAAGGGTCTGCCGGTCCTCAGGACATGTATTAATTATTTTAGTCACATCCTCCTTAAATCCCATATCTAACATCCGGTCTGCTTCATCAAGCACCAGTGTTTCTACCTTATCGAATTTAATGGTCTTTCTATTGATATGATCAAGTATCCTGCCCGGTGTTCCTACCACCACATCAGCAGTCTTTAAGCCCCTGATCTGCTGGCTGATCCCTACACCACCATATACTGCCATAATTTTTAAAGGGTTGAACTTTGAGAATGTCGTCAAAGCACCTGCAACCTGCTCTGCCAATTCCCGGGTGGGAGTCAGGATCAAAGCCTGTATCCCTTTTCCTTTTTCAGCATTCTGTAATATGCCAGAAGCAAATGCCAGGGTCTTTCCTGAACCAGTAGCTGACCCGGCTATAATATCTTTTCCTGCAAGGATCAACGGGATCGATTTTTCCTGTATTTCGGTAGGATTATCGAAATGCTCATATTTTATAGATTTTAGAAGGGGCACACTAATGCCAAGATTTTTAAATTTTTCCATATTCAAACGTTCCATATTTTTTCAAAAAAAAGCTGCTTAATTACTTTTTTTTGTCCACTTCGTTAAGTTATTAAAAACAATTAAGAGCTATTAGCACAACTGTATGAAAGTTAAGATTAATTTACGCTTAAAAGTTGATTGGCTTCTTAATGTTTGTCCTTGCCTTATAGTTATGCCTATTTTATGGTATAAAAATATAATTTTCTTTCATATTTCAAAATGCGAATATTTGATTTTACTTTAATGCAACAATTGAAGGAATTATTTTCTTTAATCCGGATTCAATGTACATAACACCAAATAATGCTTCGATTATGGTTCCTTTTACATGATTAATTGTTTCTTCTTTAATCTCAGGTTTATTTGGATCAAAATGAATTCTAAGATCGTATATATCCCATTTGTCGCATATCCTTGCTAAATTTTCATTTGATGCAAAATTTGATCTTTTTTCAGTTAATTCTCCAACATTTGAAATATTGGGTTCCCAAAGATTTTCAATTAATGCTAAATCAATTGCAGCATCACCAATTAGTGCTAAGACTTTAGCTGCTTCATCCATATTTAAATAGGGTTCAAAATTAAAATCAAAACCAACTTTTGAAGAATATATATTTAATTCTGTGAATAAATTCTTAACACTTGGCTGAATGAGAGATAAGATAACTAAATCTGGTTCAGCAAAATTATATTTTATGTTTTTTTCTAACTCACCAAGTTTATATTTTCTAATATTTTGAATGCTATTGTCAATTTTTTTAATTTTATTTATCCAGTTTGTAATCCTTTTTCTTTCTTTTGTGTTATTTTCAGGAAGCTGATTTATTCGATGTTCCAATTCTCTTTCAATTTCTGGAAAATTATCGAAAATTCCTTTAATGTTCCATTTAAATTTAAGGTACGGCGAATCACCCGTTTTAGTATTCATTGATTATCTAACACCCTGTATGCAATTGGAATTTTTTATGTATGAACTGGTATTTTTGTGATTACATGTTTGTAGTAGGTAAATAATAAATTCTGTTAATAAATTAATAATGTTTCGATAGGCATTGAGTGGAGGGGAGCAAGGGGGCGGAATCAGTTCAAAGTTCACAGAAATCCACAAGGTTGGCTGCCACCTGCCGCCCTGACGGGCTGCGGTGGCAGGGGTAGGGGGCGGCAGACAGATTTACTTTGATTTTATTTGAGATAATTTTTATACTCGTTCTGGTATCTTCTGAAAAACCATTGCAGAAATATTTTATCATCCTTCTTAATTTGCGACCTTTCCAGTGCATTATAATACCCTGATCTTTTTTCATATGGGATATTGAGCATAGGGTAACCGTTTTTATGTAACGAAAAGTTCATCATAAGTCTGCTAAATCTTCCGTTTCCATCAGCAAATGGATGGATAGTTACCAGTTTTAGGTGAATATGTGCTGCAAGCTCGATGGGGTGCAGAGTATTCTTATTCTTACGATACCATTTGAAAAATTCCATTAGCAAGGGATATATCTCTGCTGGAAATGGTGGTATGAACTTGCTACCGGAAATAGCCACCTGGTGAGATCTAATAATTCCTGCAATGTCACCTTTTGTGTTCTCAAATAGTATTTTATGGAAATAAAGTATCATATCAAAAGACATATCTTTTTTATAATCCAGCATTTCATAGAATGCATTTCTATGGGCTTCAGTCTCTTTTACGTCACTGAAAGGTCTGGCATTGGGTGTTATACCTTTTTCTATGAGATCTGCTGTTTCCCTGAGCGTAAGAGTTGAGCCTTCGATACGGTTTGTGTCATAGGTAAACCTGATCGCAAAGGTTTCCAGTTCTTTTTCCCTGGCACTGGGGGGTGTATTTTGTGCTTCTATCCGGAAGTTTGTTTGTATCTTATCGAATTTGTCAAACCATCGCTCTTGGTACACTTCAGACATGAGCCCCTGCTTTAATTCATCTATGTTCCCAGGAAGTGATTTTCCCAGGTATTTTTCTTTTTTTTTAACTTTGCCCCCTTCGCGGTAGCTGTGCTCAAGATAGTAGTATTGCTCTTTTCCTACGGTCTTTTTCCTTATGAATGGCATGAATAATAATTATCCCTACATATTATTAAAACTATGTTTCATTCTTAAAATGTAGGGATAAATTTATAATTTCAATCGTTATACCCCGCAGCTCTGCTGCGGTTGGGTGTGCCGTCGCAACGTTTGACTATGAAGAACATACATTATATAGTTTACAACATTATAGGGTTGACTTGACACTACCAGATCCACAAATATGACATTTTGCTTCAATACAGGCAGCAGACTATAACATCACCGTGTCCTACCCTTGCGCCTCGTCTTGATCTCAATAATACCCTTTGCCCGTCTCATAATCACTTCACCCAGGAAGATCAGCAGCGCAGTGATCAGGAACAGCCAGCTCAAGCTTACATGTTCCACAGTGGTCATGATAGAGTTCTTCCTGATATCGCTAAACAGCAGTGACCCTGCCTGTTCAACATTGTAGACCCCGCCGCCGTTACGCTTCACAGCTTCAAGGAAATCGGGATTATTGCCTACATCCCTGTATTCCAGGGGATAGTTCACTGCAGCCGTATCTTCCAGCGTAACCCCACCGGCCGATACTTCCAGGTTGAACAGACCTATGTGATCGGGTTCTATCACTCCTTCGTAAGTACGTTCCCCGGTCTGGCTGACCGCCACATCCTGTCCACCAAATACCACGGCTGGCATTTCGTTAGATCGAATGATAACGGTTCCAGGGGAGCCAAGGTTCATGTCGCCTGAATAGACCACAATACCATCTTCTGGCCTGGGGTCACCAACCCCCCAGTTGATCATACTTGGCAGCAGGCGGGCATTTTCTCCTGAGTACAGTGCACCACTCCACATGTTGCCGTTATCCGAGCTGAGGCTTACCACCCGCCCCAGTCCGAACTCCCATACTGTGACAACGGGTTTGCCCATGCTTGTAGTGACCAGCCGCCTGGCACCTACCTTCTGGGTAACGTCATTGTAACCTGAAATACTGCCCGAAATATTCAGGTAACGTGTGATGAAATGCTCCTCGTCCAGTCGGACGATGGCATAAGCATCAGGCCCGCCTTCAGGGAGTTCAGGGGATTCCTGGCCGAACTTGAGGTCAAGCCGCTGGTCCAGTTCAAGCTGGAAAAAATCTCCTCCAGCCTGGTCTGCAAGCACATCCATGAAAAAATCACCCCTGTTATTATCGGTCTTTACATCCCGTTCTTTTACCACATTGGTCTTAATCATCACAAAGATCATTTCAGTTTCAGTGGTATCCATGCTTGATATCTCTATTCTGCTGTCCTCAAAACTATTCGATATGGCCCCGTCAGAGAACACAAGCATATATTTCTGGCCGCTGGCATTATCCAGCATATCAGCGGCAGTTGAGATGCCCTCATCCATCGACGTGCCGCCATACCCTGTCTTTAGTTTTTTTACCCTATCTATCAATGCAGCACGGTTGGCATGGCTGGACATGGGAAGCAGGCCGTCACTTACCGAGACGGCATCGCCGCCGAAAGCCACCACTCCCGCATTGGTATCCCTGCCCATATCCTTCAGCAGGTTAACAGCCATGGCCTTTTCATCGTCCAGTGCCTCATGGGCGCTGATACTGCCGCTAATATCCAGTGCAAGCACCACATTAACGCTGCCTGCATAGGTACTTTTATATGATTCAACAGGTAATATGGCCTCAAAACTGGAATTACGATAGTCCCCCTTTTCGTAACTGTTATCACCTCCAACCACGAGCAGCCCGCCTCCGCCGGCTGTATATTCCCGCAGGTTCTCGATGGAACTGCCTGATAACCGGCCATCATTGATATTGTCCAGCACCACGGCCTTGTAATCTGTCAGGTTGGCATCGTCTATAGAGGGAGCAGTGTTCGTTTCGTACAAGCTCCTGAGTATCTGGTAAAGTGGTGAATCTGCATCAGGTGAAACCAGTAATATCCTGGGTTTGGGTACAACATAGATGGTCTTATTGAACACATTGTTCTCGCCCCGCATATGATCACCAGAGGATATCCTGGCAGTGATCAAATGTGGTCCCAGCGACTGGAAGGTACTTGAGAACCCTACAATCTTTATGGGAGTGGTCTGGGTTACAGTCTGGTTGGACACGGGACTACCATCCACCTCTATGGACAGCTTGTAGTTTGCATCGGCCAGAGCCTGCCTGATCTCCACACCCCACGTGTTCTCGTTCCCCAGCACTGCGGTCCTGGCACCAGTTATCTCAACGCTCAGGTCATTTTCCCCTGGTGTTTGGGTCACGGCATATACGACTGTGCCGGTGTCAGAAACAAAATCAATGGTCTCGGCCAAGTCGCTGCCAAAGTTGTTATTCCCGTCAGAAACCACGATAATATGGTCGTCACCAGTGGATGATGCCAGTATCTCATCACCAATATCAGACCTATTCCCCCCCATCTTCTCCATCCTGGCAGGTGTGGTATCCTGCAGTTTATCGAATATCTCCTCTGCCGTACCGCTTTCGAAAATATCCATACTGTCGGTCTCATCAGAGAGCACCGTAATGGTGGGTGTTTCATCGGTCTCAGTCACAGTCACCGGATTATACGGCCCGGCCAGGGCAACTACCAGCAGGGATACAATGATTATCCGGCTCAGTATCAGGCTGCGCCTGGCTCCTTTATGTATCAAGACCCAGCCTATGACAATAACAGGGAGCACACCCAGCAGGTATTCAAGATTCTCAAAGGCTATCGGGACAGAGGATGTCATGACAGCTCCCTCCTGCGCTTGATAATGATAAGTTCAAGTATGATCAGTCCCAGTACCACCCAGATAAGATATGAAGTAATATCTTTTTTCACGTCCTCACGGACCACTTCCGGTCGTTCAATGTACCTGCTTGTGACAGTACTTGTATCCAGGGAAATTTCATTCACATCAGATTCATGAGCATCGTACAAGTTTGCAGCTATCACCTGCGGCCCGATATGGTATAACCCGGTCTGGTCCACCCACAAATTGGATGAAGTAAGAGTGGTGCCGTC
>CBDUUM010000051.1:0-8870 GCA_965370445.1 uncultured Methanosarcinales archaeon | reverse complement strand
AATAAGGTGGATTCATTTTGGAATATAAAAGGCTGACGAAAATCGGTGTTTAAGGGACTTCCACAGATGATACAATGAATCGGAGAGATGGGTGTGAATAACGAGTACATCCGACCTTCAAATTCAACATCTGGCAATTCCTGGACAATATGACCATTTTCTATGTCTTTTGCAAGTGATTTATTGATTGACTGATTACCTTTCGCCATACACCATAATATAAATCTCATAATATATAAATTATATTATTTAATCTATAATAAAAATTAGATAGTATCAGTGGAACTTAATTTTAAATGTCTATTGTCGTCAGAAAATAATAAAAAGTCTCACTTTTCGATATGCTCCAAAACAACAATAGAATGATAGCTGCTTTTATGCACCCTTTAGATGGCCCAGACAGAACATAGCAAAATCTGAGGTCTTTGACCCCCCTATCTCACTCCCTCCAACCTCTCAACCACATACCCGGCAACAGTCCCAAAAGGAATATCCACCCCCAGCAGCGCCCCCATATCCTTCTTCCAGCTACCCTCCAGAACTGCTATCCCCTCAACCATATCCTCATGTGAATACACCTTACCGTACAGCCCTAATTTCCTGTTTATCAGCTCCAGGTCAGGCTCAACCCCCTTCCCCAGCAAAAACCACAAATCGTACAGATCCCTCGCCTTCCCCCTCACCAGCAGTGCCCGCACCTTTTCAGCAAAAATATGTTCAAGAGCCATCGAACTGATAATAAACGTCCTCACATCATCGTATTCCGTATGCACCGGCACCCTGTCTTCGGCGACCTCCTCGTCCCTCAAGCTCATATCTATCCTGACCAATCCTTTAGTGATATTCCTGCCATCATACAGCGGTCCCCTATAACTCAGGGCAAAACCAAAACCCGACCTTGACATTCTCTTATCTTTGAGTTCGGTCTCTATGCCAAAGTATTCAAGTTCCTTTGCAGCGGTTTCCAGGGTGCTGTAAGCTTCGTCTTCGTCCAGGGAGGAATTAAAATCAAGGTCTTCGGAATACCTCGGTGAACCGTACACTATTCGCAGGCATGTGCCGCCCTTGAAAATAAAACCAAAATTTCTCGAATACAGGAGACTGAGGTATGCGGCCTGGATATAGTCCCTCTCCTGGGTGAATAGCGGCACCCTGTTTTTATGTGCAAGTTTTTCAATCTGCTTTCTTGTGAGCATCCTATGTTTCCCTCCATCCTAGCAGTTCCCGGTCACCCAGGTTTACGTTCACACTCCACTTCTTATCCCAGACCCTGCTCTTCGGTCTGGCTGGGTCGAGCTTGACGTATTCACGGGAAGCGTTATTCAACAGGACATCCGCATCAGTACCAAATCTTTCAAGCAGATACCCTAATCTTGAACACAGGCTTCTGTTATTCATATCAATGGCGAACCGGAAAAGTCTGTCCAGTTCGATACTGTCTTTTGCATTATAGACCGCCTTAGCTACCTCGGATACTCCCCCTGCATTGTCCGGAAGGTCAAGACTGTCGATGATGGCCTTCTCCTCTTCGGCAATGAGGAAATCAAGGTCACCTATCCTTTCTTTCCTGTATCCGAAAAACTTCTTTGGGTTCACCAGCACATATTTGAACCTGAAGCTATTGAACTCCACTTTTGCCTTTTTCCTTGTGGACGCAAGGAAGACCATGGCCGGGACCTGCTCTGTAAAGCCATAGAAGTTCAGGGCACTCCAGTAACTGACGTATGAAGGATAAACGACATGGGATGCAATAAAAAAGGGATTGGAAAGCACACGCTCGGGCTCAAAGCCCAGCAGGAGGTACTTGCCCTTTTCGATGGACCTGATGAAACCTTTATCTTCAAGCCCCGGGATATGGGTATAGGCTTTCCTGACCGGGATATTCAATATACCTGCCAGGTCGCGGACTGTGAAATAATACAGTTCTTTGTCGAATAGGGTTTTGATAATGTAATTCGTGGAAAGATTTACTATATTTTCCATAGAATTATGTACACGATTTACATAAATAAAAAGTTAACCCTGATGTGATGTTATGGGTGTGTAATATTATTACTCAAACCACTCCCTTAACCTTCTCATCAACCCTTATCCCGGAAATTTCAGTCTCCGGATAATTCCCGGTTTCATCCTTCTCAGCAGACTTAACCATATCCCATACCGTCAGCAGTCCCACCGAAACCCCATGCAGCGCCTCCATCTCAACCCCGGTCTTGCCCACAGAGCGCACCTCAACAACAGCACTCACCCTGTCATCAGCCACTTCAAAGTCCACATCCACATGGGTGATAGGTATCTGGTGGCACATGGGTATGGTATCCCAGGTGCGCTTCACAGCCTGCACCGCTGCAATCCTCGCAGTATCCAGCACGCTGCCCTTTTCAACAGTACGACTCCTGATCGCCTCAATAGTCGCGGATTTAAGCCGGATATATCCCGAAGCCACTGCACGCCTGGTGGACTCACCCTTTTCGCTTATATCCACCATCCTGGCCCGGCCTTTGTGTATGTGTGTAAAAGTCCCGTCCATGTTCAATCAATCCTTTCTATCAGACACTTTTTATTATTTTCTGGGACGATTCGAAAAACCGCAGAGAGCGCAGAGTGACGCAGAGTAAAATAACTACCCTCTGCGAACCTCTGTGTCCTCTGCGGTGAATCTTTTTTGACATGATCACTTATCCAGAATAAATTAAAAAGTCTCTCTATCAATCGTTTCAATCAATCCTGATGTGCTTTCGCTGCTGGTAATCCTCCAGTGCAGTTGCCAAGTCGGCAGAAAGTGCCTCTGCCTCTTCCAGTTTAAGTTTCAGTACGGTTTCATCCTCACCATGCCGCACCACCAGCCTCACCCGGTTGCGTTCCAGTTCTACTAATAACTCTCTCATTATCTAACCTCCTGTTCAAATCTTCATGGCAGCCGGAATATTGTCTATCACATCGGTTGCCGTAAGCCCGAGCCCCAGTTCATCATACACTATATCGCCTGATCGCCCACAAATGTATGCTGCCGCTGCCGCAGCTTCGATACCTGTGTATCCGGCGAACAGTGCCCCTGTGATACCGGCCAGCACATCCCCTGTGCCGCCAACTGTCATGCCCGGATTGCCTGTAAGGTTGACCCTGTTGGCCTGGCCGTCAGAAATAATATCTTCAGGGGTTTTCAACAGGGTAACGACACCGTTCTCCCGCGAGAACCGGTTAACAAGACCGATTCGCGCCTCCCGGTCATTAGGTATATCCTCACCACTTAAATTCTTGAATTCACCTGCGTGAGGTGTTATTATCATATTACAGCCATACTGTTCCAGTGGTTTTTCCAGGGCAGCCAGTGCGTCGGCATCAACCACGACCTTATCGCACAGCCGCAGGATATCACGCACAGCCGCAGCCGTCTTATCATCCCTGCCCAGTCCCATGCCAATCACAACCACATCGTGGACCTTTATCAGTTCTTCCAGCACCGGGATATCCTTTTGGTGCAGTCGTTCTTCAGAGAGTTTCCTGACTATCAGGTTAGGTGAAAAGGCTGCAACGATCTTTGAAACGCTTTTTGGGGCTGCCACAGTTACAATATCGGTGCCGGTTCTAAGTGCAGCCATTGCCGCCAGTGCGGGTGCACCGCTGTATGCCCCACCGCCGATCACCAGCACACGGCCACCATCACCTTTATGGCTGTCATGACTGCGCCCGCTCACCAGTTTCACGTCACCTATACCCACTACAGTTTCTGCTTCAGGTGGGATGCCGATATCTGCCACTGCGATCTCGCCCACATACTCTTGGTTGTCTACCTTTATCAAACCCGGTTTTGGCAAATAGAAAGTAGTGGTCACATCGGCGTGTACTGCCTTTTCGAACTGGCCGCCGTCCGGGTCCATGCCTGAGGGGACATCCACAGATACTACTTTTGCTTTTGAATCGTTTATCAGGTCAATGGCAGTGTTTTCAGGCTCCCTGATATGACCTTTGATACCGGTGCCGAACACGGCATCCACGATCACGTCACATTCTGAGAAATATTCAGGTTTAAGTCCGGATACATCATTTACTTCAATTACAGGTATACCTGTCCTTTTAAGGATGGAAAAGTTCCGGGCAGCTTCCGGGGTCTTGATCTCATCCGACTTTCCCAGGAGTAATACCGTGACCTCATAACCTATCAGGTGCCTGGCAGCCACAAACCCGTCCCCGCCATTGTTACCGCGGCCGGCCACTACCAGTACACGCTCCCTGGTAGGAAGGTTCATAACTTCTGCCGAAACTGCAGAACCTGCATTCTCCATCAACTGAAGCGGGATCAGGCCCAGTTGCTCACAGTTAGTATCCAGCGCATCCATTTGTCTGGAAGTAATGGTCCTCATTTTCTGAAAATCCTCCACTGATCATAAAATATTATTATTTTACATATATGACATTGTATAAAGCACTTTTTTGGTCATCCACACTTTTTGCCATATTTTGCCATATAATAGACCAAACTTATATATTGAATTAGTATATTTCAAACAATAATTTTATTTAAAGTTAGAATATGGGACGTTAATATGCATCTAATGGTCACAGAAAAACACAATACGGCAAAGAGAATAGCCTCGATCCTGGCCCCAAAAAAACCAAAACAGGTACGGGTAAGCGGAGTTGACACGTACCAGTGGGACGGTACTGTGGTAATGGGGCTTAGCGGTCATATCGTTTCAGTAGATTTTCCCAAAGAATACAATAACTGGCAAAAGGTTGACAGCAGGGAACTGGTAAATGCCGAGATAATCACAACGCCTACCCAGAAAAAGATCGTAGCCGCCCTGCGTAAGCTGGGTAAGGAAGCGGACCATGTTTCCATTGCCACTGACTATGACAGGGAAGGGGAACTGATAGGCGTTGAAGCACTGCGCATAATTGAGAAGGTCAATAAAGGCGTCACTGTTGACCGTATCCAGTACAGTACTATTACAAAAACAGAGATCGAAACGGCTTTTTCCAATCCTGTTGCCGTTGATTTTAACCTGGCCGCCGCTGGTGAGAGCAGGCAGGTCATTGACCTAATCTGGGGTGCGGCACTGACAAGGTATGTTTCCACAACAGCTGGCAGGCTGGGCAACCTTTTCCTTAGCGTGGGACGTGTCCAGACCCCGACCCTGGCACTGCTGGTTGACAGGGAAAAGGAACGGATGGCCCATGTGCCAAAACCGTACTGTGAGATATTTGCAACCCTGGTGGACGATATAGAGTTCCAGGCAAAGCACAAGGCCGGACGTATATGGGATAAAGATGAGGGGCGAAAGATATTCGATAAACTGGGTGATACGGCCACTGTCATAAAACTGAAAAAGGATGAGAAAATAGACAGTCCTCCCACACCCTTTAATACAACGGAATTTATCAGGGCGGCCAGCAGTATCGGTTTTACCGCATCAAATGCCATGAGGATAGCAGAGAACCTGTATATGGAAGGTTTCATATCCTACCCCAGGACAGATAATACAGTTTATCCTGCAAGTATTGACCTGCGGGAGCTGATACAGTTTATTGGCGAGGGGCCGTTCAAGCAATATGCTGAACACCTGCTGAAATTACCAGGATTACAACCCACAAGGGGAAAGAAAGAAACAACTGACCATCCCCCAATTATGCCCGCATCCTATGTGGCGAGATCCAAGCTAAAAGATGATGAATGGAAGATATATGAACTGGTGGTACGCCGTTTTTTTGCTACATTTGCCAGGCCTGCAAAGTGGGCTGTTATCCAGGCAGGGTTTGACATCTCTGGCGAGGAGTTCAAGGCCAGGGGGGCCAGCCTGCTGGAAGAGGGATGGCGCTGGTATTACCCATACAATAAACCAGAGGATATGATACTGCCTGACCTGCAGGTGGAGCAGGTCCTCGTGGTCAAGGATAAAGAGTTTTTGGAAAAAGAGACACAACCACCATCAAGATACGGGCAGGGCAGACTCATAAAGGTCATGGAAGACCTGGGACTTGGCACCAAGTCCACCAGGCATGAGATCATATCCAAGCTCTATGCCAGGGCATACGTCCACGGCAACCCGTTGCAGCCAACCAAGATTGCCATAGGGGTTATCGAGTCACTGGAACAATATGCTGATACTATTACCAAACCTGACATGACTGCCACTCTTGAAAATGATATGGACCTGATAGCCGAGGGCTCCAGGAAAGAGAAAGATGTGGAAGATGAATCCAGGAAGATGCTTGATGCTGTATTTGATGAACTGGCCAACAACAAGGAAAAGATTACCGAGAGCCTGCGTTCCAGTATGAGGGAAGACAAGATCATAGGCACATGCGAGAAATGTGCCAGTAAACTGATCATCAGGCGGTCCAAACGAGGCGGGCGGTTCATCGGATGTACCGGGTATCCGGATTGTGATTTCTCGCTCCCGCTGCCTAAAAGCGGCCAGATAGTGGTCACTGATAAACTGTGCGAGCAGCATAATATGAACCATATCAAGATAATTACCAAGGGCAAGCGGCCCTGGGACCTGGGCTGTCCATACTGCAACTTCCTGGAATGGCAAAAAAGCCTTAAGGATGACGAAAAGAAAAGTAAGTAACATGATTAAACGCCTGGGCAGCGGCAGTCCTGTGCGCCTGTTCGCAGGGGGGCTGCATGGTGATGAATGGGAGACTACTACTCCACTGCTGGAAGGGTTGACCCAACCCCTTACCGGGACATTGCTTATTATGTCCAAAGTGTCTGGAAATGAGTACCTCAGTACACTGGACAGGGACTATTACACTCAATATGCTCCGCATTTGCTGGAGGCCATAAAGGAATATCGTCCATGTATCTATCTGGAACTTCATTCCTATTCAAAGGATAACTTTTCAATACTAACAGGGGACGGCAGGTTCGAACGCCATGGTGTACCTGCATATATCGAGATCGAGGCCGGTGGGTTAATGGGTTCGGTATCACCCCATATCAGGCGGGATCATTTCAGCCCATATGACCTGTGCGTATCCTTTGAGATGCCAAAAAGACCGTCAGGGCAAACCCTGGAAGTGATCGGCAGTTTGCTTGACATTGTAAAGGATTGCAGGGGCAGGGATGCTTTTGTCAGGTACATGAAAACACACTACCCTGAGCAGACCAAGGTTGCTGTCAGGAACTATCTCAGGTTCTACGGAGACCTGTATTAAGCAAAATACTATAATCTTTTGATTCTATTATAACCTCAAATCATGGAGCAGAATACAATGAAAGGAAATGTCTGGAAATTTGGGAACGATATCGATACCGATGCCGTCATACCTGGCAGGTATCTTACGATCAATACGCAGAAAGAACTGGCAGAACACGCCTTTGAAGGTGTAAGACCAGAGTTCGCAGGTGAGGTAAAGCCGGGCGATATCATCATCGGAGGAACCAACTTCGGATGCGGCTCAAGCCGGGAACATGCACCTCTGGCACTGAAAGGTGCACAGGTGAAATGCATTATAGCCAAAAGCTTTGCCCGCATCTTTTTCAGGAACTCCATCAATATAGGTCTGCCACTTCTGGAATGCGCTGAGACTGACCGCATCAGGGAAGGGGATGAACTTGACGTGGATATTGCATCAGGCATCATTACTAACAAGACCCAGAACGAAACCTACCAGGCCACGGGCCTGCCTGGTTTCCTGCGCGGTATAGTGGATGCCGGGGGACTTATCGAATACACCAGGCAGCAGGTGAGCGCATGAGCCAGTACAGGATACCAGTGATAGCAGGGGACGGCATCGGTCCCGAGATCATTGCAGAGGGGCGCAAGGTCATTGATGCAGCCGGTGAGGCGTATGGTTTTGATGTGGACTGGATAGACTATCCCCACGGAGCCGACCATTACCTTGAGACCGGGGAGCTTATCTCTGAGGATACGCTCAAGGAACTGAATACCTACGACAATATTTACCTCGGCAGTATCGGCGACCCCAGGATTGCGCCGGGTGTGCTTGAAAAGGGCATTCTGCTGGCGGCACGGTTCTACTTTGACCAGTACATCAACCTGCGCCCGATCAAGCTGCTGGAAGGTGTGTGGTGCCCTATCAAAGATAAGACGCCGGAAGATATTGACTTTACTGTTGTGCGTGAGAACACTGAGGATTTCTATATCGGTATTGGCGGCAGGGCAAAGCGGGGCGAGAGCAAGGCTGTGCTGGAGGTGTCCCGCACCCTATACAATGCCAGGTTCGGGCTGGATATCGAGACCGACAGCGAGGAGATAGGGTACCAGATTGGTATGATAAGCAAGGAGGGGACCCAGCGGGTGATAAAGTATGCTTTTGAGCTGGCTGTAGGGAGCAAGAAGCATGTATCGTCAGTGGATAAGGCCAATGTGCTCACTGATATCTACGGGTTCTGGCGCGAGGAGTTCGAGTCCGTTGCTGCCGGGTACCCGGATGTGACCACTGACTTTAATTTTGTTGATGCGGTTACTATGTGGTTCGTGAAGAACCCTGAGTTCTTTGATGTGGTGGTGACGCCAAATATGTTTGGGGATATCATTACTGACCTGGGCGCAATGGTGCAGGGTGGATTGGGGCTGGCACCGGGCGGTAATATCAATCCTGAGGGCACCAGTATGTTCGAGCCTATTCATGGTAGTGCGCCGAAGTATACGGGTATGAACCGGGCTAATCCTATTGCTACTATCTGGGCCGGGGCTATGATGGTGGAGCAGATGGGCGAGAAGGAGGCTGCTGATGCTATTGTGGCTGCTATTGAGCGGGATATTAAGGAGGCGAAGGTGCTGACTAAGGATATGGGCGGCAGCAGTGGTACTTCTGATATTGGCGATGAGATTGCCAGGCTTGTGAAGGAGATGGCTTAGGAGCGGGGGTGTGTGGGATATGCTGGAGGATTACCT
>CBDUUM010000050.1:0-8948 GCA_965370445.1 uncultured Methanosarcinales archaeon | reverse complement strand
TGGTGACCTGTAATATAATTGTCGATAGTATGCCTTAACCGATCACGCATGAATACGGATTTGAAAGGCTGCCAGGCAGGACAGGCAAACACGGCAGGGACTTTTTGCTTTTACCCCTCACATTCGGCGAATTCGTATCCCTTGTACGACCTGACGTAAAAGCAGGTTTTGAATCCGCCAGTTCATTATCCCTGCATGAGATTAACCATGCAGCAAACCTGGCACTCCCATACGAAAATGACCTGAGGGTCCTGTTCGACCAGTATCTGGAAGTTGGTGGTTTTCCCCTTGCCATAAACGAATTCTATGCAAACCATGGAATTTCTGATTATATCTATGAGGTCTACACCCGCTGGGTGATAGGTGACATTGCAAAATGGGGCAAACAGGAGAAGATATTAAAGCAGATGTTGAGAACGACGCTACTGAAACTGGGGACAGCCGTAAGCTGGGATTCCTTTGCAAAGGATGCAAAAATAAAAAGCCATAAGACCGTCAGTTCATATGCCGAAGACCTTGAGAACATGTTCGTCCTGTTCGTATTATACCACATTGACCTCAACAAAAAAGCAGCCGACTATAACAAGAACAAGAAGATATATTTTTACGACCCTTTCATCCACCACATGTTCAACCGGATGCTCAATTTCAGGGAAACGGAAATAACCCCGGCACTCATAGAATCAGTGGCTGCGGTCCACTGTGCAAGAACTGCAAAAAAAGCATTCCCGCAGGCTTCGGCCAATGATGTGGCGTTCTACTGGAAGAATAAACGCGAAACCGACATCGTGCTGATCACAAAGGATAACCTGTTGGGTGTGGAAGTGAAATACCAGGAAAGAATATCAAAACAGGACTTTCAATCCCTGCATCATTTTAAGGAAGGCATTATAGCGTCAAAGACCATGTTCGAGACAGGGGATGAGTATTCGGTCATCCCGGTGCATATCCTGCTTGCAGTTCTTTAAGAAAATGAAAAAATCAGACAGGATAAACAGGATTGACAGGATCCGATCCAATCCTGTTTATCCTGTAAATCCTGTCAAAAGATTTGATTTTAGAAATCAGTCATGACCCTGTACTGGTCAACCTCAGCCTTTTGCATGTCTTCCAGGAACATCTCAGCAGCTTGGCGCACGTCCTTGGCCTTGGTAATTGCCCTGCCGACTACAATAATATCGGCTCCGGCACCACAGGCATCACTTACTTTCGCCGAGCCTTCCTCCAGCTTGCCTATGCCGCCTGCAACAGCAACCAGCAACTTTGGATGGATCTTCTTCATATCAGGGATACTGCCCCATGCGTATGCGCTGTCCTCAGCATCAATGGCCCTGTGCAGTTCAATGATATCCGGCTTCACGCTCAGTTCCTTCAACACCTTGACCGGGTCAGGCACATTGAGCATGTCAATACATGCATAGATGCCAGTCTTCTTGGATTCCTTGATGGCTTTCTCAATAGTAGAGAGCGGCGCCAGTCCTGATATTACAATAGCATCAGCAGTAGCATCAGCCACCATCCTGGCTTCCAGGTTACCGGTATCCAGGGTCTTCAGGTCAGCCACAATGAACGCATTGGGCCGCACTGCGCGTATCTTTGACACCACATCAAGGCCGTAGCGCTTGATGAGGGGTGTACCGGCCTCTATAATCAGGTGGTCACTCTGTGGCAACACCTTCAATACCTTATTAACGAAATCCATATCCGGGATATCGATGGCCACTTGCAGATATGGTGGGTCAAACAATCTGGTCACATTGAATCCCATTATAGGATGCATGGTCCTATCTTTCTCCTTTAACACGGTATCAACATCTGGGAAGCCTTCCATGGCTCTTTGCACTGCCAGTTTAGTGGCTCCATAGTTGTACCGGTATATCTTACTATAATCATCTGCCTGCGGATGGATGAACACGCTGGCCACAATCACAAGGTCCTCAGCCTGTTCTTTTGGTATGATACCTTCATCCAGAGCATCTGCCACTGCCCGTGCAACAGCACTCTGGGCCGGCCCGAATATCTTGGCTGCGTCATCCATATTTTGTACTGTCACCTTTGGTACGATGAGCGTTGCAGGTTTGGTAAGCAGGTTTGGTCGTATCACAGAAAGCAGGGGTGTGTGTCCTGCAGATAACTGTGTGAATCCTGTAGCAAAAGCCTGTCCTGCAGGCCCGTTTTTATCTCCAATGATAATGTCAACATGCGCGAGTTCTGGTTCCTCGCCAATGAGTGCTTCTCCGATCAAAAACAATATTATTACACCTCTAAGCGATATTAATGACAAAAAAGTATTTAAGGATACCGTGAAACCTGCCCGATAATCCACATTTCATTTCAGGAAAACTTAATTAGCCACATCAACTTTCTATCCACCATGTCCCATACAGCACTGGACTGCTCCAGACTCCCCCGTACCAGGATCATGTTCATCCTGGCCGGGGGATTGTTAATTGTTTTCATGTCGATCCTGTCCCTGATCCCCATGCTTCCTGCAGTATCCGGTGAACTGGATGTGAGTAAACCCATGATGGGCATAATTATGGGCTCGTTCATGGTATTCATGGCAATCCCCCAGGTACCCATCGGCGTATTTTCTGACAGGTACGGCCGCCGTCCTTTTATCACCATCGGTATCCTGGTATTCAGCCTCGGGCTTCTCATCTTCGGAACTGCCGGTTCAGGACTACAGTTGCTGGTGGCCCGCTCCTTGTCGGGCCTGGGGGTGGCCATGTTCTTACCTGCCGCATATGCTATTGTGGGGGACATCTATCCAATTAGGGAAAGGGGAAAGGGTTTCGGCATCATCGGTCTGGCTGTGGGTATGGGAACCGTATCCGGCTACATATTAGGCGGTGTGGTGGGCGGCATTTCCGGATGGAGGACCGTGTTTTTGTCCATGTTCTGGGTATCACTGGTAATTGCAGGGGTCAGCCTGTGGCTGACCGAGACCAGCCCATGTACCAGGGATGCGAATTTCGGGATAAGAAAAATGATGGTGTCCACCCTGCTCATGTTCAGGGACCGGAGCATTTTAATGGCAGGCATGGTGAGCATGCTGTGCGGTATATCAGTTATCGGGGCATCCTACATGCTGCCTTTCTTTGCCACCGGCATTGTTTCTCCTGTTAATATGGGGTTCATATTCATTCCTTACGCCATAACCAGCAGTCTGGGCTCATCCGTTACCGGTGTGCTGAGCGATAGCATTGGCCGGAAACCTCCACTCATCGCCATGATCATCCTGGGAGGTGGCGCACTGCTGCTAATGTCATATGTGACCCTGAGCCCATTGGCGATAGCCATAAATTTCGCATTTGTGGGGCTGTGCCTGGGTCCGGTGGTCACCCTGACTACAGCCATCTTGATCGACCAGGTAGTGAAAAAGGATGTCCGCATCCTTGGCACGTCATTGGGTGCGTTCAACATGATCCGGTGGCTGGGAGCAGCAGCCGGTCCTGTGGTTGCGGGTTTGATAATGGAACTGGAAGGTGCCAGGACCAGTTTCATGGTACTGGCAGCACTTACAGGTCTGGCAACTGTCATTGCTTTTTTCCTGAAGGAAACCATTGAATAGGTAAAAAAAGGTCCGGAACGTGCATAATTCAACAATTTTACTCATAGTTATCTTTATATACTATTAACACTAACTAAAGGTTAGTAACCAAGTGTTAATAACCATTAGTTAATAACCTCATGTTACTAACTATATGTGAATAATACTCAAATATCAGGATGAACAGGTCCATGGAGTCAACACAACTGCTGGATTTGCTGGGAAACGAGAACCGGAGGAATATTATCCGGCTACTCGCCTCCAGGCCCTACTATGTCAGCGAGATAGCCGAGCGCCTTGGTGTAGGTCCCAAGGCAATACTGGGGCATCTGGAGCAACTTGAGCAGACCGGACTGATCCGTGCAAAGACCAATGAACAGCGGCGCAAATACTACCACATAACAGAGAACCTGAAACTGGAAGTATTTGTGTCGCCGTACTCCTATACTGTAGAAACATGCACGGTCCTGCAGAAGCCACAATCGGAAAAGCCGAAAAGTCCCCATCCGGGTCCCATGGATGACTCACAACCTGTTGAGACACTGAAAAAACTAAACACGGAATTGTTCGAACTGGAATCCCGGAGGCGGCAGCTTGCAGACCAGCAGCACAAGATCGAAGGGGAAATGACTGATGTTATGGCGGAGTGTGTCAAATGGGTTCATGAAGTGGCAGAAAACTACCCTGAAGCGGAGATATTGATGGCAGTCCTTAAAAAACCGCAGGATATGCGCTCCCTTTCCATGAGCATGGGGAGACCCGAATATTTCATGGAAGAACCTATCCGGTCATTGATGGATAGGGGAATAATAAATGAACGGCAAATAAACAACAGGCAGTTATTGACCTTGATCTGAAGCGACAAGTAATAAATACTATTTATTAACACATAGAATATCTAAGAGAAAGTAAAAGAGGTAATAAAATGGCCAATAAACTGACACTCAGGGTTGCGGAATCCCACCACCGTGATGTGGGACGCGACATCGCACGTATCGAGCGGGAAAAGATGGAACTGCTCGGCCTGGTAAGCGGCGATTATATAGAGATCGTTGGTAAGGATACCACTTATGCCATCGTATGGCCGGCTTATCCTGAAGATCGGGGAAATGACCTGATCAGGATCGATGGTAATATTCGCAATAATGCCGGGACCAGCCTGGATGATAAAGTAAATATCAAGAAAGCAGAGGCTAAAGAAGCAAAGAGGGTTACACTTGCACCTACCCAGGCCATCAGGCTGGTAGGCGGTGCCCAGTATATCCACAGGCTGCTGGAAGGCAGGCCTATAAATAAGGGGCAGCAGATCAGGGTAGAGACTGTCAGCAACCCCCTCAACTTCGTGGTATTATCCACCAGCCCCACCGGCCCTGTATTTGTGGGAAAGAGCACAGCTATCAACCTCAAGGATGAGATTGTGGATGAAAGCAAACTTAAGGGGTCGCCAAAGACAACGTATGAAGATATCGGGGGTTTGAGGCGCGAGATCGAACTTGTCAGGGAGATGATCGAACTCCCACTGCGCCATCCCGAACTTTTCCAGAAACTGGGAATTGACCCGCCAAAAGGCGTACTGCTTCACGGTCCGCCTGGAACAGGCAAGACCCTGATAGCTAAGGCAGTGGCTAATGAGACTGATGCTAATTTCGTATCCATCAGCGGTCCCGAGATAGTATCCAAATACTACGGTGAGAGTGAGAAACATCTCAGGGATATGTTTGATGAGGCAGAAAAGAACGCACCCACAATTATATTCATTGATGAGATCGATAGTATCGCACCAAAACGTGGTGAGGTCACAGGTGAGGTAGAACGCCGGGTAGTGGCCCAGTTGCTCAGCCTGATGGACGGGCTGAAAGGCAGGGGCGAGGTTATCGTGATAGCGGCTACAAACCGGCCAAATGCTATTGATGAGGCTCTGCGACGGGGCGGACGGTTCGACAGGGAGATCGAGATCGGTATCCCTGACATGAACGGCAGGCTGGAGATATTACAGGTACACACCAGGGGCATGCCCTTATCCCATGAACTTAATGGTGAAGGTAACGATGCAGGCAAACTGAAAAGGATTGCGGAGCGTACACATGGGTTTGTGGGTGCCGACATGTCGTCCCTGTGTAAGGAAGCGGCCATGCACGCACTGCGCAGGTTCCTTCCTGAGATCAATATGGATGAGGAGATCCCTGCCGAAGTTATGGAAAAACTGGAAGTTACACAAAAGGACTTCGATGATGCGTTAAAGAACATCGAACCCTCTGCATTGAGGGAAGTGTTCTTTGAGGTACCCCAGGTGCGGTGGACCGATGTCGGTGGACTGGATACTATCAAACAGGAACTGGTTGAGGCAGTGGAATGGCCGCTCAAGTACCCTGAAGCTTTCGAGGCCATCAACACAAAACCACCCAAGGGTATACTGCTCTTCGGGCCTCCGGGTACAGGCAAGACCATGCTCGCCAAGGCAGTAGCCAACGAGAGCGAGGCTAACTTTATCAGTATCAAGGGACCTGAGATGTTGAGCAAGTACGTTGGTGAGAGTGAGAAAGCCGTACGTGAGACTTTCAGGAAGGCGAAACAGGCCAGTCCGGCTGTCATATTCTTTGATGAAGTAGACAGTATCGCACCCACCCGGGGAACAAGTTCAGACAGCCATGTCACTGAGCGGGTCATCAGCCAGATACTAACTGAAATGGACGGCATGGAGGAACTTAAGGATGTACTGGTAATAGCAGCTACCAACAGGCCTGATATGGTGGATTCGGCAATGCTCAGACCGGGAAGACTGGACAGGTTGATCTATGTAACGCCACCGGGTGCCGATGCCAGGAAGGCCATCTTTGAGATACACCTGGATGGCAAACCGCTGGATGACAAAGTGGACCTGACCGAGCTGGCCAGGATGACAGACGGATATGTGGGTTCTGACATTGAGGCCATTTGCCGGGAAGCATCCATTATGGCACTCCGGGAGAAGATCACGCCCGGTATGGACAGGGAAGAATCTAAGAAGATCAAGGATTCCATTGTCATCACAATGGACCATTTCGATAGTGCCATGACCCGGGTCAAGCCCACTACGTCCTGTGGCAAACTCCAGGATTATGAAAAGCTTGCAAGTGAATTCGCCAGGTATGCCACTGTGGGTTCAAAGGATGAAACTGAGGAAAAATACAAGATTTATGCATGAGAATAAATTAACAAGGTGATTGATGATGAGGAATAGACGACGAAAGGATATATTTGAGGATATTTTCGAAGATGTGGATGACATGATCAAAAGGATGTTCGAATCCAGGATCGATACTGAAGAGATGGGTGAGCCCCTTGTATGGGGATATTCCATGACCCAGCACGGGAACGAACCGCCTGAGATCAGGGAGTTCGGTAACGTGAGCTTGAGGGATGAAATGTTCTCCGGGCCTGGGTTGGAGCACCAGGGTGGTGCTGCACATGTGGAGGCGGGCGTGCGCAAGCCTCTTGTTGACATCATGGAAGCTGAGGATAGCTTGCATGTGGTTGTGGAAATGCCTGGTATTACTAAGGAGGATGTCAGCCTTGAGATTTCCGGGACTGTGCTGAACATTAAGGCAAGCAATGGTGACCGGAAGTATTCCGAACGTGTGGAACTGCCTGCCAGGGTGGTGGCTGATTCGGCAAAGGCCACTTATAAGAATGGAGTGCTGGAAGTGGTGTTCAAGTACGACAGGTCTGATAAGACATCTATTAAGGTCGATTAGGTATTGATACAGGATTTACGCCGGTAGGGTGTGTTTTTACCGGCGTTGTTTTCTATTTTTTTTCTCTAGTGTCTTGTTTGTTTGTCTTTTTTTGTGTGCTTTAAAGCACGCCGTCGCAATACTCCTGAATGAATTCAGAGGTATTCGTGGAGTTCATAGTAATTGTTGGACAGCCTTTTTAATAGTAAAAGATTACTAATCTTTACTAATTTAGTAATTAACATTCAGGCATGTTTATTTACTATTAATTACTAATATTGTTAAAATTAGTAATTAACAGTAGGTAAAATAATTCATGAAAATTCCGGAAAGTCCACCTAAAATATCAGGTGATAAATTTAGTGATGTACTTAAATATTTAGAAAATGATGCTTGTAGACCACTAATCAAAGAGGCCATTGATAGATATTTATATTGGTCTGAATTCAAATACAAAAAAAGAATTGGACAAATTGATCCAGAAAAATTATGGATACTTGTTAAAATAAATAGAAATTTAAATGCAGAAAAGATTAAAATAAGTGATGTCGAAGGATTTGATTTCAAATATAATTTAACAACTGATATTCAACAAAAACTACATGAATTTGATCTTAATCTGGGGGGAAGGCTTGGGGGAGAAGAGATAATTCCCAGTGCTGATAAGAATAAATATTTAATTAATTCGATTATGGAAGAGGCAATTGCTTCAAGCCAATTAGAGGGAGCTGCCACAACGAGAAAAAATGCAAAGAAGATGTTGAGGGAAGAAAGGGAGCCAAAAGATAGATCTGAACAAATGATTTTGAATAATTATCATACAATCAAAAAATTGACAGAATTAAAAGATGAAAAAATAACAAAAGAATTAATTCTTGAAATTCATTCCATTATTACAAAAGATACATTAAAAAATCCGGATGATGAGGGAAATTTCAGGAGGTCAAATGATGTTACGGTTGTAAATTCAAATGGAGAAGTTATTTATTTTCCACCGGATTGCAAATATATTGAAAAAATCATTGATGACTTTTGTGTTTTTGCAAATGATAAAAGCAAAGCACGATTTATTCATCCAATTATCAGAGCCACAATCTTACATTTTTTAATTGGTTATATCCATCCCTTTGTAGATGGAAATGGAAGAACGGCAAGAGCAATTTTTTATTGGTATTTGCTTAAGGAAGGTTATTGGCTTATTGAATATATGTCTATCTCCAGAATGATTTTGATATCTCCTGCACAATATGCAAGAGCTTATTTATACACAGAACTTGATGAAAACGATTTAACTTATTTTATAAATAATCAATTGAAAACAATGGGTTTGGCTTTTGATAGTTTAAAAGAATATATTAATATAAAAATCCGGGAAAAAAGTGAATTATATGATTTTAAGAAAATTAAAAATATTAATGACAGGCAAATTCACATATTGAAATTATTATATGATAACCCTAAATTAACTTTAACAATAAAAGAGATTCAAAATAGGTTTAATACTGTTTATCAAACTGCGAGAACAGATATAATGGGGTTGGAAAAATTTGGGCTGGTCGAAAAGAACATTATTGGAAAAAAGAAGTTAATCTATTATCGGTCAGATGATTTTTCCAAAATTTTGTCAGAATTAATTGCAGAGGGTCCTAAGGTAAAGTATTCATCCCTTGATAATTGGATTA
>CBDUUM010000049.1:0-8972 GCA_965370445.1 uncultured Methanosarcinales archaeon | reverse complement strand
AGACCATCTTTGCGGACTTTGCGCTCTTTGCGGTGACCAAAATCATAAACCGCAAAGGACGCAAAGAGCGCAAAGTATTCAGGATATATGTCAAAGATATTATGTTATTGACTATAAATGGCCAGTTCTGCTGATTTATTCAATTAAGTTTATTGCAGCCTACTATCCTTTATTACACTGCCATGGCTTCCCCTAATAAAAAAAATGTTTCTAAATATGAGATCGTATTCGTTGGCCGTTCGAATGTAGGCAAGTCAACACTTATCAAGAGCCTTACTGGTAAGCCTGTTCCTGTTGGACGGCGGCCCGGTGTAACCCGCAGGCCCTGGAACCTGGCATTTGGCGACCTGATCGTAACTGACATGCCTGGTTTTGGCTTTATGAGCGGGGTAAAGGATCGCAAGCAAGATATTATAAAAACAAAATTTGTCAGGTATGTTGAAGACCATAGTGACCGTATCTTCTTGGCAGTACTTGTGTTGAACGGGCAGTCATTCGCAGAAATTGTGGACCGCTGGAGGGGACGGGGGGAGATTCCGGTTGAGGTTGAGATGTACCAGTTCCTCCAGGAACTTGAGCTGGATGTGGTCGTGGCTGTCAATAAGATTGATAAAATAAAGGACAAGAACAGGGATCGCGTGATGGATGGTGTAGCCGAAAGGCTGGACATCCTGCCGCCATGGAAACAATGGCCTGACAAACTTCTACCTATCAGTGCGAAAAAAGGGGATGTGAAAGCACTTTCCGGATTTATCAGGAGCCGGATACATGAGCTGGGGCGGGATGACCTGCTGGGATATATCAGGTAATTCCTGACTGGTTTTTGCATGAACATTGTACCCAACATGCTATCATTGGTGGTACAACTCTTATGCAGGGATGATAGAGTATGTGAAGGCGCATAATGCGCCTTCCGGTATATTTTATTCACTTTGGTAATCTTTTTATCGATATATTTTTAACATATTGGGAGTTTCATATATAATTAAGTGAGAGACGATGCCTGCAAAACCAGATGAGTTTGAGAAAAAGTTGGAACTCAAGAAGTCAGATGTAAAAGAACTTAGAAGCAGCCTGGTTGCTATTGATACTAAAATTACCAAGATGATAACGGTTTTCGGGATTATCCAGATTTTGATGGGTCTGCTAATAATTCTGATTATAGCGTATTTAATATTCAAATATTATTGATATATTAAATATCCATATCCTGATGCGGATAATCATATAATTCTTTTTTCATGGATATGGCACCTTGCGGGCACTTATTCCTGCACAGCCCGCACCCAAAGCAGGCCTGGATATCAGCCACGACCAGACCGTCCTTTTCATATCTTGCGCCGAAGGGACAGATTGGTGTGCATAAACCACATCCATTGCATTTTTGTGGGTCAGTTGAAGCTTTTTCGTGTCCCTTATGCAATGCTGAACTTATTCCCAGATTCAATCCTTCTATGCCATGACATACCTTGTTGTCACAATTGCAGATAGTAGAAATGAAAGGGGGTTTCACAGTCCAGACACTGTGGAAACATCCTTTTTCTTCATACAGTTCCATGATCTCTTTTGCCTCTTCGGGAGAGATGTTTATATATTTCAATTCAGGTATGTCGTCTGCCAGATCGCCAAAGGCTCCCACGCCCATACAGCATGCTTCGCTGTTCCCGTTATGACGACGGCACCAGCAGTCGAACAGGGCCACATGTCCTGAAATGTCAACAATCCTGCATGCTTCCTCAAGAGTGATCACCTGGCCTATATGGTACTGCTCAACTAACCGGTTAACAGTTGGCCGTATTGCATGTTTAACCAGCGGAGTCTTGAGCAGGAATGGTATTCCTTTGAACAGGACCTGGTATTGGGTCATAAAACCTGAAGTAGGGATATTTTCTTTTGCCAGGTCAAGATAGATGGCCCGGGAAAGTTCAAGCCGCTGGTGGTCGTCCAGATGCTTTTTTTCAAAATTATCAATATGGTGGAACCATTTGTTCCCTTTTCCGTGCTGCACGCAGAACTTGCACACTATCCTTCCCTCCCAAGCAGCCTGCAGACCTGGCATATGTCGCTGGCTGTGGGTTCACCGCAAATGCTGCATGTGTTGAGGGATTGCTGCAAGAAGCTGTGTCTTAAGGGTTCTGCCAGTTTGTCAAGGCTGCGCAGTACGGCGTATTTGGTACCCGGGTGCGGCACTTCGAAATCGTTTAGCATATCCCTTACCTCACCCCTGATTGCGCTGTATGCATAGGGACATTCACCAAAATCAACAGGCAGGTCTTTTAAAATGGCATAGAGTGCTACTTCCCGTTCTGGAATATCGCGCAGTGGTTTTGAGCGCAGTATAAGCCCGGGCTGGACGCTGTCTGGTACCATCCTGACCATTCGTTCCACGTCCCCGCGCAGCAGGTTCATTAGCACGGTCTGGGCCTCGTCGTCCAGGTTGTGACCCACAGCCAGCCGTGTGGCACCGTTCTCGCGTGCGGTCTTGTTGAGCAGGTGCTTGCGAAGTGCTCCGCAGTAGCTGCACGGCCCTTTCTCGCCTCCTTTTGCTACGATCTGGTCAAGGGTGGAGCCGTATTCATCCTTGAAGGAGGCGATGATGTGTTCGATGCCCAGTTTCGAGGTTATCTCTTTTGCATGACGCAGGGTGTCCTCTCTGTATCCGGATATACCCTCGTCTATACTGATGGCTATTATGTTAATGTCGGGGCGCTCACCGAATAGTTTGTGCAGGAGGTACAGGAGGACGGTACTGTCCTTGCCGCCGCTTAAGGCTATGGCTATGGTGTCGCCCTTCTCGATCATGTGGTGCTTGCGTATGGTGTGCTTGACCTTGCGCTCTATGTCTTCGATGAGGTGTGGGGCACAGAGGTGGGCTCCGCTGTAGGGCTGGAAGTGAATGGCTTTTTTGTGGCATTTCCTGCATTTCACTGGGGGTAAAAGGAGTCACAATATGTTATATTTAATGCGTTACATCTGGATGTGCAATGCTTGAAGATATTTCGTCTGTGTTCATGTCGCTGGAACCCAGGCACTTCCGTGTGCTCACAGGTATAGAGGTGGGTATGAAATACCATGAATGGGTGCCTGTTGAGGAGGTATCCAGGTATACCAAACTGGAGGTGCGGCAGTTGAATTATATCCTAAAGGACCTGGGGCATAAGGGACTGCTGCGGCGGCAGACCGTTCCTTATGAGGGCTACCATATATATTTTGAGGGGTACGACCTGCTGGCGCTGAACGCACTGGTGAAACGGGGCTCGTTATCCGCCATCGGTGAGGAGCTGGGTGTGGGCAAGGAGTCTGTGGTCTATGAGGGGCTGCGGGAGATGGTTGGAGGACTGGGCCAGCAGCCGGTAGTCCTCAAGTTCCACAGGGAGGGGCGCACGAGTTTCAAACAGGTGAAGCGCAAGCGTGAGCACCTGGACGGTGTGCACCATTTTTCGTGGATCTATGCGGCACGGCTGGCTGCGCAGCGGGAGTTTGAGGTGATGCAGCGGCTGTACCCCGAGGTGAGCGTGCCCGAGCCTGTGGATCATAACCGCAATGTGGTGTTGATGGCTATTGCTGAGGGGGGCGAGCTGTCTAAGACGAAGGTGGCTGACCCTGAGTGGTATCTGGATAGGATTTTGGAGCAGGTGGGGTTGGCGTATGCAAAGGGTGTGGTACACGGGGACTTGAGCGAGTATAATATTTTTGTGAGCGATGAGGGGGTGACTCTGATCGATTGGCCGCAGTATGTTGAGGTAGGGGATGAGCGGGCAAAGGGGCTGCTGGAGCGGGATGTGGGGAATGTGCTGGCGTTTTTCAGGAGGAAGTATGGGGTGGAGAGGGATTTTTTGGGGGTTTTGGAGATGTTTGGAAAGGTGACTGGATGAAGAAGGTTACGTTTGAGCGCAATGATATAGTTAGCAGGGATGATTCTTCTGCTATCGTGAGTGATGGGCTTTTAGGCGACCTCAGACAGCTAATAGACTCTGCAAAATCCCAGGTTGTCCAAACCGCCAATTATGTGCTGGTAGCATTGTACTGGAATGTTGGAAAGCGCATTAAAACTGAAATTCTTGGAAATAAACGCGCTGGCTATGGTAAGGAGATTGTCTCCGCACTGAGTAGAGAATTGACGCTTGAGTATGGGACTGGTTTTTCTGAGGCAAATCTGTGGCATATGATTCGTTTTGCTGAGGTATACCCTAATGAAAAGATTCTCTACGCACTGAGTAGAGAATTGAGCTGGACGCACTTTAGGCATATTATCTATATCAAGGATTCGCTACAACGTGATTTTTATGCAGAGATGTGCCGCGCTGAGCGCTGGAGTACCCGTACACTGCATGGCAAAATACAGGGAATGCTGTATGAGCGGACTGCAATATCAAAAAAGCCTGATGAGCTTATCAGGCAGGAGCTTGGTACTGATTTTACGTTTGTGGCACGCCAGAAGCGGATTACTATTGATAGTGAGGATTATTATCTTGATTTGCTGTTCTACCACCGCGGGATGCGCCGATTGGTTGTGATTGAACTTAAGCTGGGGAAATTCCAGGCAGCAGATAAGGGGCAGATGGAGTTGTACCTGCGCTGGCTGGATAAGTATGAAAAGCGAGAGGGTGAGGAGAATCCACTGGGCTTGATTTTGTGTGCTGAGAAGTCTGCCGAGCATGTGGAGCTTTTGCAGCTTGAGAATAGCGGGATACGTGTTGCTGAATACCTAACCGATCTGCCGCCAAGGACATTGCTTGAAGCGAGGCTGCATGAGGCTGTGCGTGTTGCAAGGGAGCGGATTGCTGCTCGTGAGGGTGAGGAGGTGGAGGAGGTAGAATGAATGAACTTGACATGAAAATAGCTATTCTTAACGAATTTGAAGTATTAATCCAGGAGGCCAGCCTGGATTTTATGCTTATTCCACCTCTGAAGCGTTTTTCTGTTGATGATGAACACCGTGTTGTTGATTTGCTTTTCTATCATCGTAATATTCAATGCCAGCTTCCGGTTTATCTCAAGTTTGGAGATTTGCACAATGATGATATTGAATGGATGAAGCACAATCTGCGAGTGCTTGATGAACATGAGATGCACCAGGATGATGAAAAAGCAATTGGCTTTATTCTGTGTGTTCAGGATAATACGGAGCACGTAGAGCTTGTGCAACAGGAACATGACAAGGGATGGATTTCTAAAAACCTCATAAAACTGCCACTGCAACAGATTTTTAATGCAACACTACGAAATGCAGTCCGACAGGCACGCAAACAACATGAGCTAGGGGATGTTTCTACACTGGAGGGGAAGTGATGAGTGCAGAACTCAGCCAGCTTCCAGCTTCTGGCAGTAGCGAGTGAAAGCGGTATCTTGAGTATGGGGATTTTGGTGTGGAATGACTGGGGGAGATTTTAGAGCAGGTGGGGGATGAGCAGGCAAAGGGGATATTATAGTGAAACTATAATATCCACTCGATCTTAATGTGAACGTTCTCTTGTAGCTATATAGTGAAGTTCCCACCTACTCTTCAACAACTTTTACCTGTTTCATCACGTCGCCCTGCCGTATAGCGTTCACCACATCCATACCTTCGATCACCTGGCCGAATACGGTATGCACACCATCAAGATGTGGCTGGGGTGAGTGGGTGATAAAGAACTGGCTGCCGCCTGTATCCTTTCCGGCGTGGGCCATCGAGAGTGTGCCTGCCTGGTGTTTCCTGGGATTTATCTCACATTTTATGGCATATCCGGGCCCGCCTGTGCCGTTACCTGTGGGACAGCCGCCCTGTACCATGAAATCCGGGATGACCCTGTGGAATTTGAGACCGTTATAGTATCCTTTGTTTATCAGTTTGACAAAATTCGCCACTGTGTTGGGGGCATCTTTTTCAAACAGTTCCAGTACAATATTGCCTTTATTGCTTTCAATTATTGCTTTTTTCATAATTGCGTACCTCAATGCAGGACTAATGGACGAGCTTGATTTAATAGTTTATGTTTACTTAAGATCCTTACACAGCATCCTGCTCAGATATCAAGTATCGCATACACTACATCAGGTTCCCTGTCTGTTTCCATCATGAACCCCCGGCTTTTACATAGCCTGATCATATTCCTGTTATCCTGCAGTATAAGACCCCATATCCTGCGTAACCTGAAATCTTCAGTTTGAGGTGATGCAGCGGCTGTACCCTGGGGTGAGCGTGCCCGAACTTGTGGATCATAACCGTAATGTGGTGTTGATGGCTATTGCTGAGGGGGGCGAGTTGTCTAAGACGAGGGTGGCTGACCCTGAGTGGTACCTGGAGAAGATTCTGGAGTAGGTGGGGTTGGCGTATGTGAAGGGTGTGGTGCACGGGGACCTGAGTGAGTATAATGTGTTTGTGAGCGATGAGGGGGTGACGGTTATTGACTGGCCGCAGTATGTTGAGGTGGGGGATGAGCGGGCAGGGGAGTTGTTGGAGCGGGATGTGGGGGAGATGACTGATTTTAAGCAATACTTATAAATAATTTGAAAAAATATTTATAATAAACAGGTGATGTAATTTATCAGTAAAAGCTAGATTATGATGAGGGCAATAAAATGAGTAGATTTACATTAAAAGACCTTACTGAAAGAATTTTAAAAGAAGAAGGGAAACCCCTGACTGTAGAAGATATTTGGGAGATTGCGAAAAACAAAGAGTACGATGCATTGGGTAATTTTACTGGTAAAACTCCTTGGCGGTCTATTGGTGCCCAAATATATGTGGATATAAGAGATAATCCTAAATCACCCTTCGTGAAGATAGATTCAAAACCTAGAAAATTCTTCTTGAAAACTTTAGTTTCTGAAGGTGAACTAATTGAAATTGAACAAAAAGAAAAAGGCAAAATTGAGGAACCAAAGAAAGTAAAATATACAGAAAAGGATATTCATCCATTTTTAACATATTTCGCTTATACTTATATGAACATTTATTCTAAAACAATACATCATGAAAGATCTAGTAAAAAAAAGTTTTCGCAATGGCTTCATCCAGATATTGTAAGTGCGTATTTTCCAATCGGAGATTGGAATGAAGAGGTCTTAGATTTTTCAAAAGAACTCAGTACCAGCTCTATGAAATTGTATTCTTTTGAATTGAAGAAAGAAATTGGCTTTCATAATTTAAGAGAATCTTTTTTCCAGGCTGTTTCTAATTCTTCGTGGGCAAATGAAGGCTACTTAGTATCAGCAAATGAAATACAAGATGATGAATTATTATCAGAGTTAAAAAGATTATCAACATCATTCGGAATAGGTATAATCAAACTTGATATTGATGATCCTGACGCTTCAGAGATTATATTTCCCGCAAAAAGTAAGAGAAATTTGGATTGGGATACTGTAAATAAACTGGCAAATGAAAACTCTGATTTTAGAGATTTTTTGAAGAGAATTAAGATTGACAATTCAAGTAAAGAAATAAGAAAAGAACAATATGATTCTGTATATGAAGCTGATGAATTAGTGAAAATGATTAAAAAATAATGTTGAGTAAGATGATACCTGTGGGCAGGTATTGGTGCGCTGAGCGTGGGGTGGGGGGTGCTATTCAACTGACCCTGCCACCGCAGCCCGCCAGGGCGGCAGGGTGGCAGCCAACCTTGTGGATTAATCTGGCCCGGGTAATAAAGAGAAAATGTAATTATACAACCGCAAACAAGAATACGAGTCCAGCTTAATTGTCTACTCAGTGCGTAGAGAATTTGTACATCAGGATAAGCTTTAGCAGAACCACTTGTTTAGCAGATATTTGAGAGAGCAAAGGCTTTGCAACACTCTTCGGTCAGTTGTCTCCGCAGTGCAGAGACAATTTCTATACCGTACTTGGCACGTTAATTACTATGTATTTCGTTTTAATGCGCTTACTGATATTCCATTATAATCTATAAAGGCAGCATGATTTAGTGTCATCAGTGCTGACACAATTATGCTGGAATGCAGTGGCAGGTTTCATAATCTACTGTGAGAGGATCGGGAATCGTATTCGGCTAATTGTTGGTGGGGGAGGGTGCTGCCGGCGGGGGCCATGGCTGTTAAAATATATAATTTATATGATTTTTACCGCAAAGAACGCTAAGGGCGCAAAGTTAAAGCAACTACGTCTTTGCGAACTTTGCGGCCTTTGCGGTGAGTTATTCATAAAGCCGGAACAATATCTTTTTTGAATTCAGAAAGCGAAACAAGTTTTCCTTCCTTTTCGTGTTTAAAACTCTCAGAAACGAGTATTCTTTCGTCTTCACTCAGGATTGTATCTGCATCCATCCCTTCACTTCCCAGCCGCCCGCCTGTACCTCACCCGGCTGCCCCCTGCGCTTGTACCCGCAGACGGGTGTCAGTGGGAGGTTTTTTAAGATAAGATTAATATTTCCGGTAAATCTTGCTTCTGTGCCCCGTTTCAATAACTATGATCAACAAGCGATCATCCTGGATATCCAGGATTACACGGTATTCACCAACACGATGAGTGAAGAGGGGATGACGTTTTGCCCCTTTGATCTTCTTGACATAAGAATAAGGTTCGCCCTTGATACCATTGATCGATAGAATAATGTTCTGCGCAATATCCAAAGGGAGCTTGTTAAGATCCCTCTTTGCTTTTGAGGTATAGTTAACCTTGTAGCTCATGACAGGTCAAACTCTTTCATGATCTCTTCTTCGGAATGAAGGCGGCCCTGCTTGATATCTTCAAGCGCCTCTTCGATACCAAGTATCGCTTCATCGCTGAGTGGTTCTTCATCGATCGCCAGATTCGCCAACCGTTCTACAACTGAACTATATGATTCACGTGGATAACGTTTCAGGGATGTCAACATATCCTTTACTCTGGGATCTATGCAGATTGTTGTAGTAGCTGCCATATAGTTACCCATAGGTATCTATATATTAAATATATGTTGGTATAGATATACCTGCCACCGCAGCCCGCCAGGGCGGCAAGGTGGCAGCCAGCCTTGTGGATTCGT
>CBDUUM010000048.1:0-9104 GCA_965370445.1 uncultured Methanosarcinales archaeon | reverse complement strand
GCGCGCAGGAAATCCAGTTTTCTTAAGTTGACCCAACTAACATCAGTGAAATATATTTCTGAATATACTGACTGCCATATCAGGAAATCAGCTAAGCGCTTACCTCCCGAACGTATCACAAGATCAGGTTCTTGCTTGATAAGCAGGTGTTGTTCAATGGCAGACCCGTCAATATCCCCTGGTTTCAGCCTACCTGCCCTAACCTCGGACATGATCTCCCTGAATGCTTCTGTCAGTTCCTTTTTGCCGCTGTAACCCAGGGATATGTTGATCTGCATCCCTGATTTCTCACCTTTCCTGACATTTTCAATCTTCCCGTCGAAAGACAGCAGGTCAATTCCAGCATCCACATCCAGCAATGTATCGGTCAAACATGTTACCAGTTCATTGTAAACCTGGCCACTAATGACGGTATCCAGGTCAATCAGGCTGACATAGATTGTGAGGATATTGATACCAGATTCCCGGCACCAGGTGATAAAGTCAAGTATCCTCACAGGAGAATCGGTTTCAAGCAGGTCACTTTCTGTAATGATAAGCACGATATGGGTGGGAAGTGAAGAACCATCCTTTCGTATAACCTTCTCAAGCCTTTGTTCATAGAGCCGGGAAAAGAATTCCATTGCACATTAGTAATATCTATAGGATAAATTATTTGCCTTGTGAGGTTATCTAAAACCCTTGATATCAATGTCTGCTAAAGTCTGCAATGACGTGTCTTTCAAATATCCATTATTATTCATACTGTTAGCCATACTGCTGCCCTTTTTCCCATTGATATACATTGTGGTTGCACTTGTCCCCCTTTCAGTTGTCCCTTTATTGAAATTCCGGCAACACAGTGCTCTTCTGTCATCACTGTCCGGGATATCACTGGGTGTATTTATTATGGGGTCCCTGGCCATTTCAATGGAGTATTTTGAGTACGAATTTCCGCTGTATATCATAGGTGCTTCTATTTCTATCACCTGCGCCGGTAGTGCGGCAGCATGCGTAATCCGTGTAAGGGGAGGTCGAAAACCTGAACTGGACGACAAGTTTATTTCAGCCACGTCAAGTATCGGCCTGATCGTGATCGGTGCATTAACGGCATGTGTAATAGCATACTGGATCATTGGCTGGCTTGATGTCAGCGTAACACTGAGCCAGTTGTTCTTCCTTGCACTCATTGGTGCCGTGACAGGTGCACTGCTGGAATCCATCCCGTCCAGGACAGATAAGAACCTGACAATTATACTGGGTTCGTCCATGATCATGTGGCTTTTCGCCAGTTTCGGGTATTATGTGAACTTTGACCACCTGTCAGCCATCTTCATCTTTTCGTTGTTTTTAGCATATCTGGCATACCGTTTTAATATTGCAGATGTGTCAGCTATGCTTTCGGCCACCTTGCTTGGTGTACTGATCATAGTTTTTACCAACATCAACTGGTACCTGATACTGATCACATTCTTCCTGCTGGGGGGGGCTTTTACCAGGTACGGATATGATTATAAGCACATTATGGGGATAGCACAGGGTAAGGGGGGGGTAAGGAGCTATGAGAATGTACTTTGCAATTCTATTACCGCACTCATACTGGCCGTGGCCTATGGCATGTATCACGAGATTTATCCAGAGCTTGGTGCTGTGTTGATGTTCGCTTATCTTGGTGCAGTGGCAACAGCTACAGGAGATACTCTTGCAAGTGAGATAGGGGAGACATATAGGGGCAAACCTGTGATGATCACTAACTTAAAACCTGTCAAACCAGGGACTGATGGGGGGGTTTCCAGGCTGGGTGAACTGGTATGCATTGCCGGGTCTGTTATCATCGGTGTGTTGGCCCTGGTGTTGGGTGTGATAGACCTGCCAGCTTCAGGTCCTACTACCTACGTTTTCTGGATGTTGATCGTGGTACTGGGCGGGTTTTTGGGTACTAATTTTGATAGCCTCATGGGTGCTACTTTTCAGCAGAGGGGCTGGCTCTCCAATAGTGGAGTAAACCTTGTAGCTACAATGGGTGGCGCATTTATATCAGGAGCTGCTTATTATATCCTGTCTGGGCATGTAGTGTAGAGGATATCACTCAGGCCTCCGGAGCCTGGAACTTGGGTTCGACTCCCAGCATGCCCGTTTACTCATCTGGTAGTGCTTTCCTTATGTCTGGAGCAGGTCGGTTTTGACTGCCGGGATATCCGCTCATTTACATCCACAAAAGTTCTACATAAGGTCAGATTCAAGAAAATGCTCACGTCGTTCGCATTTTATAAACCTGCAGGAGAGTATATACTTTCCTATACATTGAAAAAGAAAAAAAGAGCCCTGTGAAGGGCCAGAGTAGTTTTAAATTTTGTCAATTGGTTCGACTTTAACCTTCTTTACGTTAGGTTTCTTGATCTTGTCTGGCATCCAGCTTGGTTTGTTCTTGGGAGCAGAAACCTCTTCTCTCCATCCATCATAGAAGTGGAGCTTCTTTGTACCTCTTTCCCTGAGAATGATCAGTTCTGGCTTCTTCTTGGTTCCTTTTCCCCTGTTAGCTGCTTTGAGGGCGGCTTGCCTGGGCTGTTTACCAGTGAACACTCCATGTTCTTTTCCTTTCTTATCTCTTAATACAAAATTTCTTGGTTCTGTCACAATCAATACCCCTTTAACGGTTTACTGTTACCGGCTATGTTTTTAAGTTATAGTATTTAAACCTATTTCATGAGTTATGTCGAAGCGTATTGATTTTTCGTTATAGATATTTTTCGTATTAGATATTTGCATCAATATATTCACATTTACAACGTCAACCGACTGTGGTTTTTAAATACTTAATAAACAAATTCCATATTTATTACATTACCAATTCATTATTGCATGCTTGGAAATTTATCTATTATGTTCTGCATTTTGTCCTTGTGGGCACTTCACATGTAGAAATTTACAGTATCCTGGGTTAGACAATCGATTTTAAAAAAGGCAAATCATCCTTTCACTTGAATTTACTTTAACATGCAGTGCTTATTCTATTTACTTACAAAAAGGTTAAATGGAAAAACAATTATTAAGAATCATTCTACCATGTGCTCCGATAGTGTAGCACGGCCAATCATGCAGGACTCTCACTCCTGCGACTGGGGTTCAAATCCCCATCGGAGCACTTAAACCTTTTTTATGGTGTGTAATTTATAACATTATGTAATAAAATAAACCGTAAAAATATATTCAAATAAACACATAGTATAAAATAATTCAAATCACTCAAATTATCCTAAACAGTAATTTCATATCCACTCATAATGTGCCATGACCTCAGGCTTGAAATCATACAGCATACTCCCCTCCGCATAACCAAAGAACAGGCAACCTTCACACTCTTTCGTAATCTTCCTGCGTTTTTCCCGTGAACTCTCCCACACATTCACCAATCCGTCCCTGATATGCCCAAGATGTTCCGTCTTCAACCGGCAGTTCTCGATCCACCCGTCAGATGTTACATTAAGGATGATATCGCTGGCATGGCATCTGAAATCCATATTCCTGTCCCTTACCATTGTTAAGTACGTCAATGAATTAATGATAGGGTAACCCTCCCTTTTCAACCTGATGACCTGGTCCAATACATTTTCATACTTTACATAATCACGTATTCCAATGATCTCCCAAACAGCAGGGTCAATACCCCCTGATTCATCCAATGGCTCAAAAGATATCCAGACTCCCAACTCCCTGGCCAGATGTACCAGTGGCACGATATCCTCAATGTTCTGTCTTGATATGACACAGTTGATCAAGATGGGGTTCCTGCGCCCATCCTTTGCAGCCTCTATCCCGGCCATAAGGTCATCAAAATCCATGCCCCTGATATCCTTATAGCTATCTATCCCATCAACTGATACAGACAGGTAATCCACATCATCCAGTTCATGTGCCCGCTGCTTGAGCAGTTTCCCGTTGGTTATCATGGAAGTAATTAATCCAAGGCTGCGTGCATAAGCCATTATCCGGGGCAGGTCCTCCCTGAGCAAAGGTTCCACAGTCCAGGCATTATAATACTTGATACCGAACTTCTTTGCTTCATCCAGCAGGCGCAGGATATCCCCTGTCTCCATCTCGTCCTTTTCTTCCTTCCAGTATTCGCAAAAATTACAGTGCATATTGCACCTGGCATTGATGCCGTGGGACATTACAATAGGCCGTTTCCTGACACGCAACTGCCAGAGGGCCCTGGATGCAAGAATAGGTGAAAACGTTCTCATGTTAACCATATCTGATTATAGTACTTATGGCAAGTCCTGGGTTATATCCATCACGATTTAATCCCTGTGCAACCAAATCCCAGGTCCTGCCAGTATTCTGACCTGTAAATTTATAATCAATCATATTATATGTTAGCATATGCCTGCAGCACTTGAACCACTTGTGGATGAACCGGGTCTGGTTGTTGAGAATACCATCCGGGTACTGGTGGTGGCAGATATCCATCTCGGTATAGAGTGGGACCTGGGCAACAGCGGCATAGTGATCCCGAGCCAGTCCGGCCAGGGGCTTGCAAAGATAATCGAATATATTGACGCAGTAGCACCTGACAGGGTCTTGCTGCTGGGGGATGTGAAACATAATGTGCCCCGGATATCCTGGCAGGAAAGGGAGGAAGTGCCCCATTTCCTTGAAAGCATAGCAAAGAGGATAGCGGTTGACATTGTCCCTGGCAACCATGATGGAGACATGGAATTCCTGCTGCGGCGCATTTTGCCCGGACTTGAAGTTACACTGCAACCTGCCAGGGGTTTTGTGCTCGACGGTGTTGGGTACTTCCACGGCCACACCTGGCCCGACCCAGGATTGCTCTCCTGTGACCACATCGTAATGGCCCATAACCACCCCACTATCAGGTTTACTGACCCACTTGGTTCCAGCAGTGCCGAACCTGCCTGGATACGCACCCGGTTGAACCGCAAGGTACTGGAAGCACATTTTAAGGCTAAAGCAGGTGACCTGCCATGGTCTGACCCTGAAGTGGTGATCATGCCTGCTTTCTGCCAGCTCTGCGGGGGTGTGGCATTCAATGAATCGCTGCACGACGACCTGCTGGGTCCGGTGTTCTCCTCAGGGGCAGTGGAACTGGACGAGGCGCAGGCATACTTGCTGGACGGCACTAGACTGGGAAAGCTAAGTGACCTGAGAAAACTGGGTATTACGAAAAAAAGACCCGATACGAGGAGTAAAAGAACAAGAAGCACAAGCAGTACAAGAAGCAAAAGAAGCACAAACAGAACACGCAGCACAAATAGTACAAGTAATACTAATCGTCACGGTAAGGAATCTCTATCTCCATGAACTCGGTGGCGATACTAACGTTTTCGAATTCTTTTTTTGCATCTTCCAGCAACTGGGAGGTATCATCCGAATACCTTGAACTGATATGTGTCAATACAAGTTGATGCACATTTGCCAGGGTTGCCATGGATGCAGCCTCGCCTGTTGTGGAGTGTTGGGTTTCTTTAGCCCATTCCACCATATCATCGGCAAATGTACCGTCATGAATTAGCAGGTCCGCTTTATTACTGGCAACAAAAACTCCGCCGCAGGGTCTTGTATCACCCGAATATACGACCTTCCGTCCCGGCCGCGGCTGCCCCACAATATCACTACTTTTTATGATCTTCCCGTTAACTTCCACATCTTCCCCATTCTGCAGGCGCTTGAACAGGGGGCCTGGCGGTACACCAAGTTCTACGGCTTTCTCCTGGTCGAACCGTCCGGGGCGCTCTTTTTCTACCAGTGCATAACCAAGGGATGCCACACTGTGTTCGGTCTTTAAGGCTTCGATATAATAGTCGCCCCTGTCCACCTTATCCCCTGGATATAATTCAATTGCCTTGACGTTATATTTCAATTTATAGAACCCCATGGCCGTCATCATCCTGACAAATTCTTCTACCCAGTGAGGACCGTATATCTTCAGGGGTTCGGTGCGGCCGTTGAAGTTCAATGTCTGTATAAGGCCGGGTATGCCAAGGATGTGGTCAGCATGGAAATGTGTGATAAAGATTGAGGTCAGGTTGCCCATGCCTGTCTTTGCACGCATCATCTGCTGCTGGGTACCTTCACCGCAATCGAACAGCATAAGCTCACCCTTCCTGTTCACAAGTACGGCCGGAAGATTGCGCTCGGGTGTGGGAACACTGCCTGCCGTGCCAAGGAATATCACTCGAAGCATAAAGTAGTTTTATGTCATCTTTGTTATTAAATAATATCTATAAAATTTTCAATTTTGATACGACAGAGTGCACTTTTTCATCTAACCCTTTGCAGCCTTTAAGGCGATGATCTATGGTGATATTGATTACTACCCGGTTCACACCCATTTCCATAACAGCATCATGGGCAGCCTTACATGCATCAAATAGTTGATCTATGTTCTCAGCCTGTATGGCCGTACCCATGGGTGTGACCTGATACTGCATGCCTTTCTTATCAAGTGCCTTTACAGCAGATGAAATGTACCTGCTCAAGGAATCATTGCCTCCTCCTATTACTGCAATCTGGAGTTCTGCAGTTACAATACTTTCAGCCATTAAGTTGCCCCCTTATAATTTGACAATATACTGGTATAGGGTTATGATATAATAAATTATTATACTATCCCCATGCCCGCTACCGGCAGCACCCACCAACACCCAAGGCCACCGCCTGTACACACCACTTCCAATCCACGCTCAGCGCATGAGCACCCGCACCTGGTCCGCAGCACCATAACTGGGCAGCCGGGCAAGTGCAGGAGGGGCAGCGCAGGCGAGTGGAAATATTGGGAGGTGGGAGAGGGGAGGAATGAATAGGGCTGGATTTCTGCAGAAATTAACCGCAGATGAACGCAAATAAACGCAGATTGAAGGTTGCCGTTCATTGTTTCACCGCAAAGAGCGCAAAGTTCGCAAAGACATTGTAACCTTAACTTTGCGTCCTTTGCGTGCTTTGCGGTGCAGTATTTCATAAAAATTATATTTTAACAGCCATGGCCGCAACCGGCAGCACCCACCAACACCCGAGGCTACCGCCCGCACATACCACTTTCAGCCCATGCTCAGCGCATGCTCAGCGCATGTGCACCCGTACGCAGGCACCAGCGCTGGAAGGGGGGAGTGTAGAAAGGAAGCAGGCTGGAATTATTTCAATTTAATTATTAACCACAGATGAACACAGATAATGGTCATTATGGATTTTAATTTTGATTATATGGTGTAAATTGAAATTTAATCTAATTTTAGCTGCAATATCTGCGTTCATCCGCGTTTATCTGCGGTTATAAACTCGCTTGAATCCACACGGCTGGCTGCCACACTGCCGCCCTGACGGGCTGTGGTGGCAGGGAAAAGTGCAGATGCCGGGGCCGGCGGGAGTGTGTAGAAGTGTGAGAATGGAGTGGTGGCTGGACAGCAGTTTAATATGACCTGCTGATGGATAAAGATACACGCAGATTGAAGGCTGACGTTAAGTGTTTCACCGCAAAGAGTGCGGTGTTCGCAAAGACATTGTAACCTTAACTTTGCGTGCTTTGTGATGTAGTATTCCACGAATTATATATTTTAACAGTTATGCCCACCACCGGCAGAAACCACAAACACCCAAGGCCACAGCACCGCTGCCCATCACATTACCCTAACCTCTAAGATGCATGGCATAGCGCATTGAAATTACAGTAACTCTCACTCCCAGAACCTTCCAGGGTCCTGTTTTGTCTCAAAGATAATCCAGAAGAAGACCTTCCCTCACAGGCGTGTCGGTGGGACGAAACTACAAAAAGCTTTTATCCACTTGATTCTAAGAGTATATCATGAGTTCAGAAATTGAAAATGAATTTCTCGCTGAATTAAACCATGCCGCTGGCCCGCTATTGAAGCTTGGTCTATATAATTCTCCCGGCGAATTCATAAAAGATGTTACATCGGATTTCATAAAGCATAAGATACAATTTTATAAAAAACAGCTTAAAACATTTGAGAAAAAATATAGCATGTCATTTGATGTGCTTTCAAGGAAATTAGAAACAGGAGCCTCCATTACGGAAGAAGATGACTGGATGGAATGGGAAGCTGCTGAGAACATGCTCAATGTCTGGAAAAAGGCTGCCAGAGAGACTGGTATAAGTGCATAGGACAGTTAAAGTCTTGAAGGAATCAAGTATTGTAGACTCTATTATATCGATGGATTCCGATGCTTTAGGGGATTTTTATAGATTGAAGATACAGGCATGCCTCATAAATGGCTGGAAACTCCATGTCTGGGAGCATGCTACACCTAAATTCCAGAGATATGCTTATCATGTATCTAAGGGGACTCGACTTGTTATTAGGTGGGATAATGCGCCGCACCACCGACAGGTAAATACTTTTCCTCACCATAAACATGTAAAGGAAGACATTCTTGCATCAAAGGAAATGTCGATTGAAGATGTTCTTGAAGAACTGGAAAAGATGATACAAGGGGAAAGTTCATAGGTTTCAAAAAATTAGTAAAAACAATTTTGCTCAATCACTGCGATAATCAGGAGGCAAGTAGTTTCCTGCAATAATACGCTTTCATCTCCTTACTATACCCCATCCTTCTCCTCCCGACATAATTCCGGAGCTTTCCCTGCATAATCCGGCCTTTTTAAGAAAATCACCCTGGAGTCCCAGGAACAATGGACGTCGATTAAAGGCCGCTGTTAAGGCTTTCACCGCAAAGAGCGCAAAGTTCGCAAAGACATTGTAACCTCAATTTGGCGTGCTTTGCGGCACAGTATTTCATAAAAATTATATTTTAACAGCCATGGCCGCCGCCGGCAGCACCACCCAACAACCGAGACTGCCGCCTGCACACACATCTCACAACCCACGCTCAGCGCTGTGTAGAAAGGAGGCAGGATGCAATGATCTCTATTTTATTATTAACCACAGATAAACACAGATGAACACAGATAACTGCCATTATGGATTTTAATCTTGATTATGCGGTATAAATTTAAATATAATCTAATTTAGCTGCAATATCTGCGTTCATCCGCGTTTATCTGCGGTTCGAAATTCGCTCTAATCCACATGGCTGGCTGCCACCCTGCCGCCCTGACGGGCTGCGGTGGCAGGGTATAGCGCAGA
>CBDUUM010000047.1:0-9117 GCA_965370445.1 uncultured Methanosarcinales archaeon | reverse complement strand
AAGGCCAGGTACATGGAAGAATTGGGACTGAACGAAGAACTGGCTGGAATTGTGGCTTCGAAACATTTAGAATTATTTGAATTAATTATTGTAGAAGTACCAGGTATTGATCCAACACTGGTTGCAAGTACATTAGTGAATACTCTTACTAAACTTAGACGGGAAAGCCTTAGACGGGAAAGCGAATTGACTCATGAATTTGATATAGATGAAGTAGAGTCTCATCATTATGTCGATGTTTTCAAATTATTTGTTTCTGGCGGTGTTGCTAAAGAAGCAATACCTGCTTTGTTAATTGAAATTGCACAACACCCTGAAATGGATATAGAAGATATTGCTAAAAATATGGGTTTGGGCCAGAAACGCATTGAAGACATTGAACGCTATGTGGGAAATATCATAGATCAACGCATTGATTTTGTAAAAGAACAAGGTATTGGGGCAGTTGGACCGTTAATGGGTGAAGTTATGAAGGAATTCAGGGGCAGCGTATCTGGAAAAATACTTAGCAACATCCTTAAAGAAAAGATTGAAGCACGACTCAACTCAACAAAATAATTTTCATACGCTATACAATACGTTTTATTGATAATATTTTCACTTTAATGTATTATCGTTATATTTATGTATTGATTGTTTCAATGTATTACCATAAATATATGCACTTATATACTACTAAAGAATTATCAGTGATTTGTATATAATGTATTGCGGTTGTGCTTAAGATATGTATTATATTATTCAGCTAAATAACCATATTAACAAAACTATACAAGAGGAAAGATAAATGTCAGTTTTTATTGAAATTAAGGACTTATCAGTGGGCTTTGATGATGTTGATGTATTGAAAAATATAAATCTGACGATCAATGAAGGTGAAGCTATTGGAGTACTTGGAAAAAGCGGTTCAGGGAAATCGATCCTGATGCACGTATTAAGAGGTGTGGAAAAATTTGACCGCATCTCGGGACAGCTATTATACCATGTAGCCCGTTGTGAATCCTGCCGCCAGATCGAACCTGCAAGTCATGCAGGTAGTTCCTGTAAAAAATGTGGTACTGAACTGAAAGAAATTGTTGCAGATTTTGTATCACTCCCCCTACACGATCCCGTTAGAAGAGACATAACCCGGCGGCTTGCAATTATGTTGCAGCGTACATTTGCACTATATGGCGATGACAGGGTCATAGTAAACGTGATGAATGCACTTAACGAGATTGGGGAAAAAGGGCCTACTGCTATTCATAAAGCTGCCGACCTGCTGGATCAGGTAAACCTTTCTCACCGCATGATGCATATTGCCAGGGAGTTAAGCGGTGGTGAGAAACAGCGGGTAGTACTGGCAAGACAGCTTGTCAAGAATCCCATGATGCTACTGGCCGATGAACCTACAGGTACACTTGACCCGAAAACAGCCGAACTTGTTCATACTAGTATAATGAACGCTGTGAAACAGTATAATATGTCTCTTGTCATTACTTCACACTGGCCCCAGGTTATTGAAGATCTGGCAGACAAGGCAATACTCTTAGAAGATGGGGAGATAGTAGCCCAGGGAGATCCGAAAGAGGTTTGTTCCACATTCATGAAAGAAGCCTCTACAATTGATAAAAAAGATTACACTGTAGGGGATTTAATTATCAAGGCCAAAGGCCTCAAGATGAAATATTTCTCCCTTGATAGAGGTATAGTCAATGCTGTCAATGATATCGAATTTGATGTAAGGGAAGGAGAGATTTTCGGCCTGATAGGAGTAAGCGGCGCAGGCAAGACTACCACATCCAAGATAATTACAGGTCTGTTACAACCCACTACCGGTGATATACACATCAAGATAGGAGATGAATGGATAGACATGACTGTATTGGGTCCATATGGTAAGGGAAGGGCCACCAAATATATTGGTATGCTTCAGCAGGAATACAGCCTGTATCCCCACAGGAATGTAGTGGATAACCTGACCGAGTCAATTGGTCTGGAACTGCCATACGAACTGGGAGAACGCAAGGCTATCCAAACCCTGACGACGGCAGGGTTTTCTGAAAAAAAAGCCAATGACATACTGCAAAAAATGCCTAACGAACTCAGTGAAGGTGAGAATCACAGGGTAGCGATGGCACAAGTATTAATGAAGGAGCCCAGGATACTGGTATTTGATGAACCCACTGGTACCATGGACCCTATTACAAAGATCGAGGTTTCCAAATCCATTCTACAAGCAAGGGAAACATTGGGTGAAACTTTTGTTATTGTATCCCATGATATGGATTTTGTTGCCGAGGTATGCGACAGGGCAGCACTTATGAGACTTGGCAAGATAGTAGATATCGGTGAAACTTCAGAGGTGCTAAGCCACCTGACAAGAGATGAAAGAGAAGAGGCACTTGAAGGGATATCTAAAGATCTATAGTTTGTTCACATAAATATGAATGATATTGGTAATCAGGGTAATTCTCCTGTAGCATTACCCTGTAGCAATGTCCAGTATCATAGTTCAGTAGCAATGTCCAGTATCATAGTTCAGTAGCAATATATAGTAATATTACACATTAGCATCATAAAATAGCTGTCTCACATGGAGGAGGATTATTGACAAGCACCATCACTGTAGAACTGAACGAGGTCCCTATTGAAATAGAAGAAGGGGCATCTCTTGGCGATCTTCTTACTAAAACACAAACTTCCTGCATTAGCGGGGCAACGATAGGCATTGTAAAAGGTGGCGAAGAGAAAGAGGAACAGACCACTGAGTACAGTGTCCAGACAAACAAAGGCGAGTTCAAGATAGAGGTAGATCCTGAAAAACCCGAACTGGTGTCCACCTGGCTTAGTCATTTTGTGGGAAAACAATTACGTGCCCACTGGGCCACTATCGATGCACTGGCTTTTGGCCCCATTCCCACCAATATCACACCGGACAGGGGAACCTTTGATTACCAGAGATATGACCTGGTATTCGGGGCCGGAGGATATGATGCAAAGAACACATATGTGGTAGTATCAAAGAACCGTCATACTGCATCCTATGGTGCACCGGCTGACGGGGGTGTTTTTGCAAGGGTTATAAGCGGCAAGAATATCATCGCGAAACTGGAACAGGGGGATACGATCAACAAGATAGACCCCATCATACGGTGGGAAACACTAACTGATAAGATCAACACCACTGACATGAATACGCCTCTTGAGAATGGGATGAAGATATTCACCTACCTTTCAGTGGAACTCAGGAAGGATGCACCATTTGGTGCTGAACATTTCCTTGGACTGATAGGTAACGGGATATTCAAAGTGGACGACATCTCCAGTTCCTACGTAGTGGATGACCTTTTAAATGGCGAAGATTGTCCATTCGAGTCCCTGGATTCAAGGTTGGAAGGTGCTGTTGCAGTACGAAACAAAGGTTCCGGACTGGGACGTATTTTTATTTATAAGGAAGACCGGACCAGCAGTATGGTGCATTCGATCGTGGGAAATGTCAATAAGGGAATCCAGCTTATCAAGCTGGCAGAAAAATGGAACAAACTGGAAGTAAGGGTCTCGCCAGAAAGGATTATGTTCCAGGGCATGAATATCGATGAGGCAAAAGCACTGGCAGAGCAAAAAGGACTTGAGATCACATTTGATGGTTATATAGCCGGGGATGCCATTGTTGTTGAACAACTGCCCTTTACCACAATGCAAATTATTGAAGCTAAAAAAGTTTCTGTGTTATGTATTCCACCCAAACAATTGTTACACATCAATTTTTACGAGGATAAAGCACCAATAACTATTGAATATTTCCAACATGCACTCAGGCTGAAGGATCGTCCGATAGCACCTTTGCCTGTACATTTCACATATGAGAATACTATTATTTTCAAGACCATCAAACGGGTAGAAGGATATAAGGAGATCATGCCTGAAAATACTCCAACTGATGTGGTCTTATCCGGTGAAGTTGGCGTGACCAACCAGGCGTCCAACCAGTACGGTCTGATCGGTACAAAATCCCTGGACGATAACCGGTATGGTCCCACAGGTGAGAAGTTCCATGCCACTAATATAATTGGAATTGTCCGGGATATTGAAAAACTGGATGGGGTCAAACAGGGAGATGTGATGTATGTCACAGAGGTAGAAAAAGATGAACGATGATGATATTATCAGCAAGATGATAGTCCTGCACTCCACTTTTACCCTTCCCAGCGATCTTGTTATCAGGATATATGAAAGCAAGGCCGATATCACAGTAAAAGAGACTTGTTTTGGTCTTATTATCGAGGGAAAAAGATCTGTAGTAGATGAAGTTGCCAGGGAGATGAGGACTATTGACCCCAACCGGATATTTATTAAGGAAAGGGGTGTGCCGCCTGGCGATCCGTACCGGTGCAGGGTCGGGCGGGGAGGCGGACCCAAACCCGGGTTCCACCAGCACGAGATTGAATATCCTTTTTTACCATATATCACATCGGCACTTGAAGAGATCGAGAGAGGAGAAGGCAAGGGAAAGAAAATGACCCGGTCTTTGCCAATACACATTGAAACATTCAAAGACATTATTGAAAAAGAGGTTGCACAGTTCAAATGAGGTTATCGAGATGGTTAAAGTTTTTATTTACCCCAGCAACAGTCTGATTTTATCAGACCTTATAGACAGGTTCGGTCATGAACCTCTTGCTGTTATGCAGGAGGTCGGGAAAAAGATCCGTACGGCAGGGTTGGATTCGCCGCCTATTAATATTACACCTGAAGACCCGAAGATAGGACTGAAATATGCTGCCGTTGAAGTACCTTCCGGTGTGAGGGGCAGGATGGCGCTGCTGGGTCCATTGCTTGAGGAGGCCGAAGCAGCCGTTATTGTCATGGAGCCAGACATAGCCTTCGGATGTATGGGCTGCGCCCGCACCAATGAACTTGTCAACTTTTTGGTCAGGACAAAGGATATACCCATACTGGAACTGGATTATCCCCGCACTGAAGAGGATGCAAAGGCATTTGTGCATATGATACATGATTTTCTGGACGGACTTGAAAAGGGAGGTGAATGATATGGCAAAAGAAAGTCTTGTCAAGATTGCCCAGATTTCCTGTGGCAGTGAATACAGTGGTATCCAGAAAGAGATAGATACTGCTGCCAGTATGGTTAATGCTGAAATTATCTTCCCTGAGATATCCATAGATGAAGTCCGGGATGTTGAGGAAAATTTCGGGTTCAAGGTGGCAAGCCCTGACCTTAGATTGATGATGGCAAGGGCAAAGGCAATTGTGGAAGGAAAGACCATGGCTGATGCCGTATTGATTGCTTCATGCTTCAGGTGTGCCGAAGGTGCCCTGGTGCGAAATGAGATTCGCAGGTATATTTATGCCAACTCGAAAATTCCTGTCATCAGTTATTCGTTTACTGAACGTACAACGTCAAGTACCCTACTTACCAGGCTGGAAGCACTGACCACTACTGCCAGACGTCGCAGCCTGCTTGCCAGGGAGCATCAGGAAGGTTTGACCGCTGGCATCGATTCGGGATCAACTACCACCAAGGCCGTGATAATGAAGGATGACGAGATCATAGGTACAGGTTGGGTTCCCACCATCAAGGTGGTGGAAAGTGCCAATGAGGCACTTGACAAAGCCATGGTCGAGGCTGGTATTACCAGGGATGAGATACAGGCCTTAGGTGTTACCGGTTACGGCAGGTTCCTACTGGGCGACGAGTTCAATGCAGACCTGGTCCAGGAAGAGATCACTGTCAACTCCAAAGGAGCGGTCTATCTTGCCAACAGCCAGCTTGGACCGTCCACTGTCATAGATATTGGAGGTATGGACAATAAGGCCATTGCCGTGCAGGATGGTATCCCTGGTATGTTCACTATGGGCGGTATTTGTGCCGGGGCATCAGGCCGGTTCCTGGAGATGACTGCAAAGCGGCTGGGTGTGGATATCACAGAACTGGGCGATCTGGCTGTTAAGGGAATGCAGCAGAACGTGGAAATGAACAGTTACTGCATCGTGTTCGGCATCCAGAGTCTAGTCAATTCCCTGGCAAAAGGCTCAGCGCAGGAGGATGTGGCAGCAGCTGCCTGTTACAGTGTAGTGGAACAGGTCTTTGAGCAGCAATTGCAGGAGATCGATGTAAAGGAACCGCTGATCATGGTAGGCGGGTCATCACTCATTGAGGGTGTACCAAAGGCCATGGAAGAACTGTTGAAGATCAAAGTTACAGTCCCGCCTCATTCCCAGTACATCGGTGCTGTGGGTGCGGCATTACTAGTATCAGGTTTTATTAATAAATAGACCAGCCCGGGAGTCACATAGATGGAAGATGAAACAATTATCGTGGAATCACCTGAAGAGGTAGGTGCAGATATCTATAGGAAAGTGATAATAGATGTGCTGTCCGACCTGGCGCTGGGCAGGGTTCTTCTGAAGATCAGGGTTTTTGTGGATGTGACCGAACCCGTATTCATTTTCGTTGGTCTGCGTAAGAAAGGATTACCGTCGGTTAAACTGAGTGATTTCGCTGACCTGGAGATTGGCGGATACGGTAAACCTGAAGTGGTAATTAGCCTTAACAAGGAAGCTTATATCCCTAAACTGTTGAACAAATTGTGGGAACGCTACGGCAGGGGCAATATCTTACATAAGGAAAGAACAATGATCGTTGTGGAAACTCCGGATTATATGACAGAGGTCGACTTGCTTGAAGACATGGTGATCGATGAAAAAGTACAGGAGATCAATGACAGGATCATTGATGCAATGTTGAGGATCATCCCTGAGGGTTTCAGGGTCAGGTACCATCAACTTACAGATGAATATATTCTTTTCGTGGCTTCCGAGGATCCTATTAAACAGGACTGGAAGGACATAGCAGCAGGCATCCGCGATCAATTAATTGAGGTGGAGCCCAATGCTTGAACCAATGATGTACGAAGGCGGGGTCTTTAAACATAACCTGGTCGAAGAGCTGGTAGAGGACCTTGGAGGTTTCATTCTCCAGAAGAATATAATGCAGACTGAAGTTGTAATTATAATGCTGGTTCCGATCAAGGATACCGGACTTGTTGAGGATATGGCAAAGAAATTGCTCGGCGAGTTGACCCGAGCACCACTATCCGGCACAGAGATTGCTGTTGTGGCACCAACACTTGCATACCATCACCTGCCGCACCCGGACTGTGATATTGCCGAGTTTTTACGCCGCAAAGGTGCAAAGACCAATATGGTGGGGCTGGCCAGGGGTGTGGGCGCAAGGACGTGCCAGATATCTGCACATGAGCGTGAACTGATCAATGAGCATGACGTGGCAGTGTATGTTTTCGGTAATTTCAAACACTGCATCACAGAGAGCAAGCCAAAGTTGTTTGAGGGTATCGATATTCCCATAGTGGTCACAGGGGCTCCTGAGATAGATACTGCAGACATACCAAATGCCGATGTTTATGTTGGTAACCTGGGACGTATTGCCCACAGGTTGCGAAAAGGGGAAGAGATGTATGCCATGGACGAGGTGGTCTATGTTGTTGGCAAGATATTTGATAAGGAACGGGAAGAGATTGGTAAGGACCTGCTATCTGTTATGCCGCCAAGGGTGAAAAAAGAAATAGAGGATCAGGTATCTGCGATCAATGACGTACTATCTCCTTTGCCTATTACACTTAGATTGAGAGGTTTAAAGGTCAAGCTGGATTTTGATGAGTTCCATGAGCAGGTCAGTGAAGTTTCCTTTGTGGAAGGTGTCAAGTTGAAGGATATTGCTGATATCAGGCGCAGCAATATGAAAAATTATATCCTGGTGGATATTAAGACTAAGAGCGAAACCGGGTTCTTAATATAAAGCGTTTTATATATTTTAACTGTTGGTGGCGGCAACAATTTGATATGCACAGACGATGCAACCTAAAATCCATATCTGAATAAACAACATTAAAAAATCCCCCGTATCAGTCCATTACCACGGCAATCCCGTACCCGCAATCGGGACATTTCTTATCCGCTGTAATAACATTCCTTGCAATCTGAAACCCGCTCCTGTTTATCAGCAGCGTCCCGCACCGGGGACAGTACGTGTTCTCATGCTCATGCCCGGCAACATTACCCACATACGGATATTCCATCCCCGCATCCTTTGCCATCTGCCACGCCCTCTCCAGTGTAGCCACCGGTGTAGGGCTGGCATCCTTCATTTTGTACATGGGATAGAACCTTGTGAAATGTATGGGCGTCTGGGGTCCAAGGTTGTCATGCACCCATTCAATGAGCTCCTGCGTCTCTTTCGGGTCATCGTTCTTGCCAGGTATGACCAGGTTGATCACCTCGATATGCATGCCCAGTTCCCTGGCCACCACACTTGAATCCAGCACCGGCTGCAGGTGGGCCCGGCATGTCTCCCTGTAAAACTCATCCCTGAAGGCCTTAATATCCACCCTGAAGGCATCTAGGTACGGGGAAATGTCCCGCAGTGCATCCTCTGTGATATAGCCGTTAGTTACATACACAGTTTTCAGCCCTGCTTCCCTGGCTAGTTTTGCTGAATCGTACGTGAACTCGTGCCAGATAGTTGGCTCGTTATACGTCCAGGAGATGCTGGCACAATCCGAAGCCAGTGCTTGGGCCACAGATTCCTCGGGCGTAATCTCACTGATTTGTGCCTGCTCAAGTTTAACCTGGGAAATAGTCCAGTTCTGGCAGTGGCTGCACCTGAAATTACAGCCGATAGTGCCCTGTGAGTAACTTAAGGTACCGGGCAGGAAATGGTACAGGGGTTTTTTCTCAATAGGGTCAACGGCCTCACTGGATACGGTATTGTAAATAAGGGTGAACAGTGTGCCGCCCCTGTTCTCCCGTACACCGCAGATGCCTCTTTTACCATCTGCTATTGTACATTCATGGGCACACACATGGCACTTGACCTTTCTATTTTCCAGCTTTTCAAACAACGATGCTTCATGGATCATATATATTCCCACCAACTACCCCAGCCTTCAGCATTTCAATCAAATTGGACACGTTCCAGCGATAAGATATTATTATTCCGGTAAAATGACCAGACATTATTCTGTATTGTTTTATATTATTTAATAAATGTTTGTTCCCGTCCGGGTCCGACTGAGATATATTTGAAAGGAACACCTA
>CBDUUM010000046.1:0-9125 GCA_965370445.1 uncultured Methanosarcinales archaeon | reverse complement strand
ACCATTTGTATATCACAAATATTCCAGTCGATCGCCTTGATGCTGAGGACATAGCGGTCTTATATTCAGCCAGGTGGGAAATAGAGTTGATTTTTAAGGAACTAAAAAGCAGATACGGTATCGACATATTGCCAACTTCAAACCCAGAGATCGTAGAAGCACTTCTGTGGGTAGGGATATTAACGTTGATAGTATCGAGACGTGTTTATCTTATGGTTTTTTCGGCCAATCTTGAAAATGCACCTCGCTATACTCACTTGAGATGGGCAACGATATTTGCTGAAAAATCACATAGGCTCTTGGATGCTGTTCTTGATTATGCGGAGATTGATGCGGGTCTTATGGAGCTATTTGAAGTGTATCAAAGTCAAGCGCTTGACCCAAACGTTAATCGGAAGAGGTTAATGGATCAATGGAGGGCTTAACCGATCACCAATGTATCGCTATTCGGATATATCGCCAAATTTTTATTTGTATAGATATTTTTAACGCCGATACAATCCGCCGTAGGCGGCGTGTTCCACTACTACTCCCCACTCACAATTGCAAAATATGCAGTTCCTATGTAGAACAATCCGTACAAACATAAATGTGCTGAGAATAATTAATACATCTATGTGTATACGGGGCAGCGCCGCGCTATGCGCGTTTGGTAGCACCGTTTTTATCATGAACTCGTTAAACAGTCAACACAACAACACAATGGCATCTCAAAAAATAAAAAATGTCAATGTGCATGCGGTTAATTTAAATATCGAAAGTGCATGATATTGATTGGTGTAAATATAATGGAAGTTGTTTCTCAAAACATTTACAAAGAACTCAAACTTTTGCGCTCCGACATACGTGAATTAAAGGATTTACTCATTCCTGAAGTCAAGCCTGCGGAAGATGAGGTCAAAGCAATACGATTAGGACAAGAAGAGTTCAAAGATGGCGAATGCACTGATTGGAAGACCATTAAAGCAAAAATGAGTTCAGATGTTTAAAATTGTTTTTTCTAAGAATGCTGAAAAAAGTTTTGCGAAACTTCCGCCAAATATCCAAGATAGTTGTGTGGAAATATTCGATGAACTTGAATGTTTGCCCACACCTATACGACTTGACATTAAGAAACTAAAAGGTCATCAGGATGTCTACCGGATACGTGTAAGCGGATGGCGCATCATTTATAGATTTGATAAGGATAACAATTTGATTCAAGTCTACGATATATTATCTCGAAAAACAGCCTATAGGATGTTTTAGTCACATTAATAGGTAATGTCCTAAATTACGTGACATGACCCTTGTTATCATCATTCAAGTCCGTTACTGATATTGATTTCAAGTATTATACCAGAATTCTATAAATTGCCCCATCACATAACGATTATTAGGCAAAAGCCACGATTTGTAGTACACTACCCTTTTTTATTGGTAAGCTTGGAAGAAACCGTGTAATAGCTCTTTATCAAGAAGAAAAAGATTTTGAAATGCCACCGGATTATTCTGGAGTTCTTTATACTCTTTATGATAACTCAGGGCGGTGGCAATTTGATCTCGTAAGGGAATTGAAAGCTTGTGGTTATAATGTTGATGCAAATGAATTGCTATGAGTTAGAACTATATCTCAAAGGAATAAAAGAATAATTATATTCTGTTACGGTCAGCTTTCCGCATAACTTAGTATTAGCTTACTATCAGTCAATGCCGACTAAATTTACTTTTTCGTGTCCCTCCGATCGATAAAAGCGAAAAATAAAGAATAGGCAATAGAATCCTTATGCACTCGAACGGGGATGCCCCGGATTTGAGCGTCAGCGAAATCCGGGGTCTGTGACCTCGATTGCATTCGTATCGTGATTGGCGCCCGTGACTTTAAGTATATTCCATGTGTTTCCCAAAAAGTTCATCTGTTTATTATCCTCGGATATTTCTGGAGATTCCACATCCCGGCATCAACTTTTATAGAATAATAAGATGAAACCGACCCCATCATCACACTTTCTGTTCCTGGTTTATCCACGCACTTCTTCACCGTATCGATCAGGAGTGCTCCTATGGTCTTGGTAAATATGTCATTATGGGCTGCAGCCATGATATTAATTCCATGTAATCTGAAAAAAAGACGCTGAATTGAATTCCCACCTGATTGCAGCTTTAGTTAATTTTATATAATAGGAAGTAGCTATGAGGTTACCGTTTTCCAGTGGAACACCTCACAACATCTTGAACAGACCTTAATACATATTACACGTGAATATATATCATACAGAGATATGATTAAAAATCACCATCAAAATACGCTACGAAACAAAAACAGGAGCAAGTACAAATGACCGATTATGCAATGTTCTGGGGATGTACCATTCCAGCACGATTTCCGTTTATGGAAAAATCAATCCGGCTCGTGCTTGACAAAATGGGAGTCGGACTTCATGATATTGAGGGTTCCACCTGCTGTCCCACAAAATCGATCATCAAAGTGGGAGATGAATTCGCCTGGTATGTCACAGCAGCAAGGAACCTCTGTCTGGCAGAAAATATGGGCATGGATCTTTTAACACCGTGCAATGGCTGTTACAGCAGCTTAAAAGCAGCAGCATCCGAACTTAATATAAATCATAAACTCAGGCAGGATGTAAATGAAGTGCTTGCTGAGGTAGGATTGGAATATACCGGAACCTTGCAGATCAAACATCTCGTTGAAGTATTATATGACGATCTTGGTACAGACGAGGTAAAAAAGCACATAACCAGACCGCTTGATGGCATGAATATCGCAGTTCACTACGGATGTCACATGATCCGTCCAAGTTCAGCTATACACTTTGATGATCCGAACCATCCGACAAAATTTGATCTTCTCGTCGAAGCACTGGGTGCTAATAGTGTGGACTATCCGACAAAGATGCTCTGCTGTGGCAGCGACCTGAACAACGCGGACAACCCTTCAGATGCGGTTACACTTTCCCGCGAGAAGATACTGGAGGTCCAGGAACTTGCAGATGCCATGACAATGATGTGCCCGGCATGCTTCGCCCAGTTCGATTCCAAACAGTATCTCATGCAAAAAAGCGGTGAACGGGTGCACCTGCCGATCGTATATTTCACAGAACTTATGGGGCTTGCATTTGGATTTGAAGCCGCCGAACTCGGTATGGATATGCACAGGGTCGAAACTGACTCATTTCTCGAAACATGGTATGAGCGCTCAAAGCATCTTGAAAGTGCACGGGATCACTTTGACCTGGCAGCTCTGCGGAGCTGCTATAATTGTGCAGCATGCATTGACGATTGCCCGGTTACCAAGATCATCCCGCAGTTCGAACCGAACCGGATAATCGGAGATGTATTAGACGGGAAACTTGACCAGATCGTGGAATCTCCCGATATCTGGTACTGCATAAACTGCTATACATGTTATGAACTCTGCCCGCAGAAGTTCGGTATGGTAAAAGTCTTTGACCGTCTGAAAACCCTTTCAAATGAACACGGGACGGCTCCGGAGGGTTTCAAAGGCGGACTCCGGATGTTCATGGATACCGGGAAGCTGGGCGAGCCAACAGCCATGCGCAAAAAATTAAAATTACCGGAACCACCAAAAAGCGGTGCGGATGAACTTAGGGAATTGATGAAGGTCATCAAAAAAAGAAATGAGCCGGAATTAAAATCCGGATCGGGATCAAGTTCAACAAAACCAGATGAAGTTAGTGAAGATGAAACTCGTGAAGATGAGCTTCGTGAAGTTGATGTTAGTAAAGAAAAACAGGAGGCAGGTGAGTAAATGAGATGTGATTGTTATATTCCATCCGGGTGTGCCATTTCCGGTATAATGAGTAAAGCGGGAGAGCGAATGGATGGAAACGATATTATCAGGTCAATTGCCTTAATGCATGACCGCTCGAACGGTCTTGGAGGCGGTTTTGCAGCATACGGGATATACCCGAGACATGCTAATCAATATGCATTCCATATGATGTTTGACGATATGGAGGCAAAGGATCAGTGCGAGGAATATTTCAAGGATACGTTCGACATCGTTCTTGATGAGGAGATACCTACGCGTCCCGGTGCTGTCTTTGAGCAGGATACATCAGGAAGGTCCGCCGAATATGGAACGCAGCCGGTCACATCTCCTCCGTTACTATGGCGCTATTTTATGGATATCCCGGAGCATAGAACGAAGTTCGTTTCAGAACGTGAATATGTTGTTGAGAAGGTGATGGATATCAACTCAAAGCTTGACGGTACTTTTGTTGCATCATCAGGTAAGAATATGGGAGCCTTCAAGGGTGTGGGATATCCGGAGGATATTGGAATATTCTACAAATTAGACGAGTATAAGGGCTATATTTGGACCGCACACGGCAGGTTCCCGACGAACACGCCAGGATGGTGGGGCGGAGCACATCCATTCTGTCTTCTTGACTGGTCGATTGTCCACAACGGCGAGATATCATCCTACGGGATCAACAAACGCTACCTTGAGCCGTTCGGATACAAGTTAGAACTTCGAACAGATACCGAAGTCGTGGCATACCTGTTCGACCTGCTTGTCCGCAGGCACAAAATGCCAATGGAACTGGCTGTCAGGGCACTTGCATCACCTTTCTGGAAAGATATAGACAGGATGCCTGAACGTGAGCGTAAAATCGCAACTGCGATCAGACAGGTTTACGGCAGTGCGCTCTTAAACGGACCGTTCAGTATCATTCTCGGACACAGCCGCGGTATGGTCGGACTCAATGACCGCATCAAACTGCGGCCCATGACCTGTGCCACAAAAGGTGATGACATGCTGTATATGTCATCAGAGGAATCGGCAATCCGGGAGATCGCAGACCCGGATACAGTGTGGAGCCCGAAAGCCGGAACAGCAATTATAGGCGAATTAAATGAGGATGTGGAATAAATGGTTTCCCAAATACCACCTGAATTTATAGTGAAGATCGACTACGACACGTGCAGGCGGTGCAGGCGCTGTGTCATGAATTGTAGTTTTGGATGCATGCAATTCAAGGACAGGGTGGTACCTGACCATAAAAAATGTGTGGCATGTCACAGGTGCGTAACTTTCTGTCCCGAATCCGCAATATCGATCACTAAAAACGAACTGGCTTACAAGGACAATGCTAACTGGCTGCCTGAGACCCGTCAGAACATCTTAAAGCAGGCAGAAACAGGCGGCATTCTCTTAACAGGAATGGGTAATCCCAGACCGTACCAGATACTCTGGGATCACATGTTAATTGATGCATGCCAGGTCACAAATCCATCTATCGATCCGCTGCGTGAACCAATGGAACTGCGCACATTCCTCGGTCGCAAACCAAACCGCCTGGAGTTCACCAGGGACGGAAATGATGAGATCGACCTCTCCACTGAACTTCAACCCCAGGTTAAACTTGAAGTGCCGATCGTCTTTGCTGCGATGTCGTATGGTGCGATAAGCCTGAATGCGCACAGGGCACTTGCAATGGCTGCTAAAAATTCAGGAACACTTATGAACACAGGTGAAGGCGGAGTCCACAAAGACCTGTACTCATATGGGGATAATATTATAGTCCAGGTCGCATCCGGCCGGTTCGGGGTACACAGCGAATACCTGAACAGCAGCGCGATGGTTGAGATCAAGATCGGACAGGGTGCAAAACCTGGTATCGGCGGACATCTCCCTGGTGAGAAGGTGGGAGAAGAGATATCAAAGACCCGGATGATCCCTGTCGGGACAGATGCCCTCTCTCCTGCACCACACCACGATATCTATTCAATAGAAGACCTGTCGCAGCTTATCTATGCGATCAAGGAAGCCACGGATTATACTAAACCCGTTGCTGTCAAGATCTCTGCAGTGCATAATGTGGCTGCTATTGCCAGCGGGATCGTACGTGCAGGTGCGGATGTCGTTACGATCGACGGGTTCCGCGGCGGTACAGGTGCAGCACCAATGGTGATCAGGGACAATGTAGGGATACCGATCGAACTTGCACTGGCTGCGGTCGACCAGCGCCTGCGTGATGAAGGTATCAGGAACAATGCCTCGATCCTTTGTGCAGGAAGCATAAGGAATAGCGGTGATGTGGCAAAGGCGATCGCTCTTGGTGCGGATGCGGTTATCATCGGAACTGCGGCTCTTGTGGCAATGGGATGCCGGGTGTGCCAGAAGTGCTATACAGGCAACTGTGCATGGGGAATTGCAACCCAGAAACCGGAACTTGTGCGCAGGTTAGATCCGCAGGTCGGTGCAGAGCGGCTCTCGAACCTCCTGACGGCATGGGGTTATGAATTACAGGAAATCCTGGGTTCACTTGGAGTCAACTCCATCGAATCCCTGCGTGGCAGCCGTGAACGGCTGCGAGGTATCGATCTTGATGAACAGACCCTGAAACTGCTCGGGATCAAACCTGCAGGGATCGGGCAGTGAGGTAGTAACAATGGTGATGAGGATCGACTGCAAAGGAATGTACTACCGGAAACTGAACAGTATGATCCGTGATGCGGTAAAAGAAGGTGAGACCGAGTTCATACTCGATAATGTGAACGGCCAGCGCTACATCGGCAACGGGATCAATAAGAAGGTCAGGATCACTATAAACGGAGTACCCGGAAATGACCTTGCGATGTTTATGAACGGTCCTGCTCTTGTTGTTAATGCCAACGCACAGGACGGCGTCGCAAACACCATGAACGCAGGTGAGATCATTATACACGGCAGCGCAGGGGACGTATTAGGATATGGTATGCGCGGCGGAAAAATGTATATTAAAGGCAATGTGGGATACCGCACCGGAATTCACATGAAACAGTATAAAAAACAGATACCTGTGATCATTGCCGGTGGTACTGCCGGTGATTTCTTCGGCGAATACATGGCTGGCGGTATTCTGGTCCTCCTTGGTCTGGATAGGGACGAGAATACACCGATCGCTGGCAATTATCTCGGAACAGGCATGCACGGTGGTGTGATCTATATCAGGGGCGAGGTAGAGGAATACACGTTGGGTAAAGAAGTAAGTGTGCTGGATCCGGATGCAAAGGATGAAAAACTTTTAAAGAAACACCTCAGTGAATACTGCAAACACTTCGGACTCGATCTTGATGAATTGCTAAGCAAGCCTTTCATCAAACTGGTTCCTGTATCCAGCAGACCGTACGGGAATATGTATGCATATTAATTACAAAGATCAAATCGTGTCTTTAGATGTCAAATAAATAACGTGAGCCGGTGAATAAAAATGAGTAAATCGGATGTGTTAAATACGCTGCAAAACGCAGGTCTTGATGTACTTACCTGCATACAGTGCGGTACATGCAGCAGCAGCTGCCCGTCAGGACGCTATACGAGCCTGAACACACGGAGAATTGTAAGAGGAACACGTGTAGGCAGGGACATACTGCATGACGAAGATCTCTGGATGTGCACCACATGTTATACATGCCAGGAGCGGTGTCCGCGCGGGATTAAGATCGCTGATACTATTATGGCGATCCGGACGATCGCTGTGCATAAAGGTATCATGCTGCCGGCACACAAAAAGGTCAGCCAGCTGGTGCTGGAGCACGGTCACGCCGTACCCATCAATGATGACGTAAAGAAAAAACGTGAAAAGCTCAAAATGGACCCCCTTCCAGAGACAGTTCATAAATACCCGGATGCACTGGCTGATGTGCAGACGCTTTTGCAGTCGTGCGAATTTGACAAACTGGTGGCCTGAATAGTAGAACGTAGAGATGAGAAGAAGGAGATGTTATCATATCAAAGTTATCACTGTTTTTGGGCTGCATTGCCCCGAATCGCTATCCTGGAATCGAGAAAGCTACAAATTTATGCCTTGAGAAGTTAGATATCGATTGTTCCGATCTTCCGGGTGCGTCGTGCTGTCCAGCGCCCGGTGTGTTCAGGTCGTTCGATAAACCGACATGGCTTGCACTTGCAAGCCGTAACATTGTACTGTCCGAGGAACTCGGGCGCGATGTCCTGACAATATGCAACGGCTGTTACGGTTCACTTACAGATGCAAATCATGAACTCAAAGAGGACGCAGTGCTTAAAAAGAGCACGAATGTCCATCTTGGGAAGATCGGTAAAAAGTATGAGGGAACTGTGGATGTGCGGCACATCGTGGAATTTCTCTATGATGAGTTCGGACCCGGGAAGATAAAAGAGATGGTGGTAAAGCCGCTTGACCTTAAGGTTGCGCTGCATTACGGCTGTCATCTCGTAAAACCTTCGAAAGAGCGCCAGCTCGGAAGTGTGGAACAACCCACTTTTTTTGATGAACTAATCGAAGCTACAGGTGCTGAAAGTATAGATTATCCTGATAAAATGGCATGCTGCGGCGCTGGCGGAGGCGTGCGCTCAGCACTTCTTGAAAAATCGCTTGAGATGACAAAACATAAACTCTCACGGATACGTGATGCCGGTGCGGACTGTATTGTGAATGCATGCCCGTTCTGCCACCTGCAGCTTGACAGCGGACAGGCCGAGATCAGGGAGAAGTTTGCTTTAGAGTATAATATCCCGGTCCTGCATTATAGCCAGCTCCTTGGGCTTGCATTTGGGTTTCCACCTGAGGAACTTGGAATTGACCTGAATATCATAACGAACGAGGAGTTCTTACAGAAGCTCAGAGGACGTATAGAAAAGTGATGAGGGTGTGAAGATATGAGTGGCGGAAAAACAGGTGTGTACCTTTGCAGGTGTGGCGGCAATATCTCGGATGCAGTGGATGTTGAAGCGATCGCCGGGAAAGTTTCAGGAATGGACGGTGTGGTGATAGCGAACGTCCAGGATTACCTGTGCAGCAGTGCAGGACAGGGGAAGATCAAAAGTGATATCGAGGCAGGGATGATCGACCGCGTGGTGATCGGTTCGTGTTCTCCGAAACTGCATCTTGAAACATTCCGCACCATGGCGAAAATGGCAGGCATCAACCCGATGCTTCTTGAGATCACGAACATCCGCGAGCAGTGTTCGTGGGTGCATGAGGACCAACAAGAGGCTACAAGGAAAGCGAAAGGACTTATCACGGGCGCGGTTTTTAGAATGAACAGCCTTGAGTCGTTGGAGCCTATTATTAAAGACCTTGAAGACCGCGTGCTGGTTGTTGGCGGCGGTATTAGCGGTATTACGGCAGCAC
>CBDUUM010000045.1:0-9391 GCA_965370445.1 uncultured Methanosarcinales archaeon | reverse complement strand
TAAGCAGGATACCGCTTCCACCTGCCCCCCTGCATTTCCACAGCAACCTCAGAACTCATTGTTGTGCCTCACGAAGTAAAATCTCGTTGATATGAATAATATCCCGAAAAAGGGTCCAGTTCAATTGTCCACTAAGTGCGTGGACAGTCTGCTTATCACGATAAAACTCAGCAGAACGAATCATGTATAATAGATTTGAGCGTGTAAAACCTTTTCCATACTCAGCACGCTCATTCCTAAGGATTTCAGCATTAATGCGCGTTCCCACATTCCAGTATAGTATAACAAGAGCGGCATTTGCAGCCAGTGTAAATCTGGATTTTGATGACTCTATAAGCTCTCTGATATCCTCTGAAAGTCGCTCCTCTACAATGAGGAGCGTGACGGTTTCTTCGGTAATATTCTCACCTGGTTTGTGGGAATGCTTTGTCATCCGGCCACCTCCTGTAACCGCTCCAGCGTCTTGATATTTTCATGATCGCATACATTCCCATCTGTGTGTGCATCCATAAAAGCAACAGCGATATCCTGGCAGTTTTGTGTCATCGATACCGACACATTTACATTGAAGCCCATATCCCACCGTCCTCTTTGTGGTGCATCCATGACACACAAACTCTGTTGTGGGTCATGAAAGCTAAAATATGTTCCACAACAACATTTGTGGGTCATAGGTGACTCACAACCCCTTCCCTTCACAGATTGCGATCAACTCTGGGAAAACGTAGACCGTAGGTCTACGTCCTCGTCTCTCACGCAGAATCTCCAGTACCCTTGCATTCTTGAGTTCCTTCAATATCCTTTTAGCACTCTCCTTTGGGATATCTGAGTGTCCAATGAAATCAACTGGTCGGAAGATCGGGGTAGCGAAGATGGCATCAATCGCCTGAATCGAGTATTTCGAACGCGTAATCCCTGGCACCCTATGTTTCAGATCATCATACAGCCTCAAAACATGAGTTGCTTTCTGGCTGTTTTCCTCTGCCTGTTCCACAATAGCACGAAGGAAAAAGGATATCCATTCATTCCAGTTCCCATCACGGGAAATTGCAAGAAGATGTTCATAATACTCATCTCGGTTTCGTTCAAGATAAGCGCTGATGTAAAACATGGGAGTAGACAACATATTCTTACGATACAGGATCAAAGGAACAAGCATACGTCCAATACGACCGTTTCCATCCCTGAATGGATGGATAAGTTCAAACTGTGCCTTAAGAATTGAAAGTTGGACCAGAACATCCTTTTCTTCACTGTGGAAATATGCTTCCCAGTTTGAAAGTGCATCCATTAGAATCAGAGGAGATGGAGGCACAAAGGTTGCCCGTTCAATCGGCGTACCCGGTGGAGCAATATAATTTTGTATGCGCCGAATTTCCCCTGGCTCCTTATCCCTGCCTCTGGTGCTTGTAAGCAGGATACGGTGCAAATCACGAACCATATTAATACACAGGGGACGTTTTTGCAAATCATCAACTGCTGCTTTCATTGCAATACGGTAATTTATGATCTCCTGAATGTCAGCCTGTTTTTCAGGGGTTATCGTAATATTTGAATCCGCTTCGTACTGCAACACATCCTCCAGAGAAGCCTGCGTTCCTTCAATACGCGAGGAGAGCACAGCTTCCCGTGTAGTCAGTGGAGACAGTAGAATCTCCGGATTAACAATTCCTTGAAGAATGCCATCATACCGTGCAAGCGCAGCATTTGCCTTTCCTATCAATGAAACATGGGCTGTCCAGTCTATGTTATCCAGAGGTAGCGTATCCGGAATATAGGGTTCCATCACACCATCTCCTCAAGCATCTCAGCGATCTCCCTCTCGATACCTTTCAATTCTCCCTCAATTTCCTCAAGCGGTCGAGGTGGTGCATATTTGTAGAAATAGCGGTTAAAATTAATCTCATACCCTATCTTTGTTTTTGATTCATCCACCCGGGCATTAGGAACATGCGGTAGTACCTCGCGCGCCATGTAATCAGCTATATCTTCCTTAAGCGGTACATTCTCATAATCACGCAGTTCCGAATCTTGTTCAGGATTGCCGTTCTTGTCTGTGCATAAATCTGCTGTCACATCACGCTCAGAAAGTGCCATCAGAATGGCTTTGAACAATGGAGCCGGGATGTTCAGACCGGAATCCCTGAATGCTTTTTTCATCAACTTCGTAAATTCGTCTCGGCTCTTCACCATACCACTCGAAGATATTGTATCCAGCGCGTCCAGAATCGATTGCTGCATCCTTTTACCTTCAGCTATCTCAGCTTCAGCTTTTTCCGTATCTTTGCGCTTCTTACTGGTCGCCAGGCTTACAAATTGCTTTGTTTCCCTGACTTTTCCCAGCCTTTCGTCATTTACCATAAAATTAAGCCGCAGGGGTCGCTCCACAGTAATTCTCTGGTATCCAAAATCAGTATTATCAAAGATCTTCACATACTCCCCTTCTGTGAAATCACCATAAAGGCGGGTGATCTCACCGATATGATCGGCTTTACCATCGCGCCCGTCCCCAATCTCGTTGCGTTTATTACCAAGGCTCTTACGCATCTTCAAAAAGAATCCAGTGCCATCAATAAGCTGTATCTTGCCCCTGCGTTCTTTTTCCTTGCGGTTAGTCACAATAAATAGATATGTGCTGATACCAGTATTATAAAAAAGCTGGTCTGGAAGCGCTACAATAGCATCAAGCCAATCACTTTCAATTATCCATTTGCGGATATCGCTCTCTCCTGACCCTGCCGCTCCTGTGAAAAGCGGTGAGCCGTTAAAGACAATTGCCAGCCGTGTACCTCCCCCTCCTACGTCCTTCATCTTGCTAATCATGTGCTGAAGGAACAAAAACGAACCATCATTAATACGCGGCAATCCCGCACCGAACCGCCCGCCGTATCCCTGTTCATCATGCTCTTTCTTAATAAAATTTTGCTGAGGCTTCCACTCAACGCCAAATGGTGGATTTGCAAGCATATAATCAAATGTCTTGTCTGAAAAATAATCATTGGTGAAGCTGTCACCAAACCTTATATTGTCAAGGCTCTCTCCCTTTATCATCATATCTGAGCCGCAGATAGCGTATGATTGTGGGTTATAGTCCTGGGCAAATACCTCAAGCATTGCATCAGGGTTTAATTCACGAAGGTATTCCTCGGAAACAGAGAGCATCCCTCCGGTCCCTGCCGCAGGATCGTAAAGCGTTTTTACAATACCCCTGGTAGTTAAAGTATCGTTATCAGGCGCAAATATCAGGTTAACCATAAGCCTGATAACCTCCCTTGGGGTGAAGTGGTCGCCAGCCTCCTCATTACTGGCTTCATTGAACCGCCTGATAAGTTCCTCAAAGATATATCCCATCTCAATATTAGACACCTTATCAGGATGAAGATCAATATCACAGAACTTTGCAACAACTTGGTACAGACGGTCTGCTTTTTCGAGTTTAGCAATATGTTCTTCAAAACCAAAGTGTTCTATAATCTCACGAGCATGGTTTGAGAAACTCTTGATATACTGGGTCAGGTTTGCCGCTATGTTATCAGGGTCGCCTTTCAATTTCTCAAAAGTGAAACGGCTTGTATTATGGAAAGCCTGACCAGCAACCCGGTTAAGAATTGGCTCAATGTTCGTAATCTTACCATCTTCCAGGCTTTTGTACTTTTTAATCACTTCATCTTTAGTAGGCTCAAGCACACAGTCAAGACGGCGAAGGACGGTCAATGGCAGCATGACGTCCTTATACTGGTTTGGTCGGTATGGTCCCCGCAACAGGTCTGCCACTGACCAGATGAAGCTAACCTTCTCGTTAAAGTTATTCATGGGCTAACCTCTCCATGTGAAGTTTCGTTTACTTTGATATCATATGTTGGTACTGGTTTTAATATCATGTTTACACATTTTACTCCATCAGTCAATAAATTATATTTCCACTAAACTCACTGATAACCAGCCAGCCACTAAACTGGTCATAATTTAGTTATTATTAATCATTTCTTTTCATTTAAAATTCTTTTGTATTGGTCATCGAAAACTCAGTGCCGACATGGAGTAAGAAACACCCCATCTGAAATAATCGAAAAGCACCTACCAGCCCCCACACCACAAAAACGGGCGGAGCAGAGCGGGAGGGGGCCTGGAATCAGTTCAATATTAACCGCCGAGGGACGTAGTGGGACGCGGATTTTGCAGAGACTGGATTTACAGGATACGAAGCAACATCAATATCCTGTCCATCCTGTAAATCCTGTCAAAAAGTCAAACGGTGACTGGTGCTTGATAGTGCACGATGTTGCCGAGATAGAATTAGATTTTATCCGGAAATAACATTTTCATTGTCTTCGAGAGTCATGAGTGCTTATGGCCTATAACTGGATTATGGAACTGTACCTCCCCTGTTGTTTGTAAATTTTGGATAACTCGTTTATATCCGGACTATTTTTTTAATGTCTGACCACTGGTTCTAAGACCTGAAGAGAAATACGAAGAAAAAACTTTTCAGGTTCTCAGGAGAAATTCTTTATTCCATAAGGATTAACCGTTTTTCAATAAGGAAAATCTTCCATCCCCTGCGGGATATTGCTTTGTACACAGGGGATTTTATCCATCCCCCGGGGATAATCCTTGTGTACATTAGAGAGATTCTTTTGTGTACAGGGAATATTCCCTACCCACTACGGGATATTGCTTTGTACACAGGGGATTTTATCCATCCCCTGGAAAATCCACTATCACGGTGTAAACCGTTCCGGTTCACACCCGGTTATTTTTCGCCGGCTTGAGAGCGTTTCCCTCTCGACGCTTCTGTTACCATCTGGGTACGGAGTTGTCGTAACCGTTTGGCTAACGGTGTATCCTTACCAAGAACACCCACCATAGCATCAATTAGAGAACTCGCCTGGAGATAAGTGGTATCAAGTGCCTTTACTGCCTTATCCGTACTCTCAACAAGTTTTGCTTTAAGTGCTTCCTGTTGAGTGTCAAGTTCAACTGCGGATTTTAGGACTTCTTCAAGTTCAGTAAGTTTTTTTCTGGATCAAAGCCGCTATCTTTCAGTTCGGTTGTACTATCACGAATAAACTGTGCGACTGTCTGAGAAAAAGCAAGTTTTTGGGCATAAGTTAATCTCGCCATTTTTATTATCACCTCTTTAATATTTGTAGTTATTTAATAAATAGTTTGGCTTTTAACTCCCCTCAAGTCGATTATGTATAATAGGAAGCCGATGCAACCTCCGAAAATGTAAAAAACATATCCACAACTTTCAGTTTAATCACCGCCATCTAACACAAGTAATACGAGACCATTTCAATTCGTGTTGGTGAATCTTATAAAACCGCAGATAAACACAGATGAACGCAGATTTTCAGGCAGCGTATCCGCGTTCATCTGCGGTTCGTTATTATTCATAAGACCAAAAAAAATTTAAAGACTCCACAGACAAGTACAAAAATATATAATACTGCATGTATTATATCGGCATCAGTGATTCAATGAACCCAAATATTTCCGGCAAAGTATGGAAGTTTGCCGACCACATCGATACCGATGTGATAATCCCAGGGAAATACCTGCGTACCACAGATATGAATGTATTTGCAGAACATGCCATGGAAGGCATCGACCCTGATTTTTCAAAAAAAGTAGGTCCCGGTGACATCATTGTTGCCGGTGAGAATTTCGGGTGTGGTTCCTCACGGGAGCAGGCCCCCCTTGCGTTGAAACATGCCGGCATATCATGTATAGTGGCCAGGTCGTTTGCCAGGATATTTTTCAGGAATGCCATCAATGTAGGTCTCCCCATTATCGAGGCAGATGTCCAGTGCGAACAGGGTGATATTTGCACCGTCGATCTGGGGCAGGGTACGGTACATTGCAATGGAAAGGACTATCAAGGCACAAAACTTCCCGATTTCCTGCAAGAGATACTATCTGACGGCGGCCTTGTCGCACACAGGAAAAAACAGGCAAAGAAAAGGTTGGAATAGTACAATGATGATATTTCCGGAAGATTACAAAGTGGTAGGCATCTCATATGAGGACCCCATCGAAAAATTGAAAAAAAAAGCTCCGATCTATTTTGCAACAAAGTATATGATCGCTTATCTACCAGATGGGAATATCAAGATAATAAAAGCAGAAACCGAACCGACAAAAACCCTGCTCACAAGACCCATAAAGCTGGAGGTTATTGCAGAAGGTGAAGAGGTAACAATACACAAGACAGAACATGATGCCCATAACAGGACCAAATTGATACTGCTGGCAATTGAGGATTGCAAAGGTCCGGTGAACACAGTGATCTTTACAGGCAGGGACAAACACATAACTTTTGTACATAAACCCTCGATGCTGGATGTCACAAAGATCGAGATCATCGATCTCATCCCACCCGAACCTCCCTGGCTGTCATTTGCCATCCAGCGCCTTGTGGATAGCGGCATCCTGGGTGAATTGAATATTATCTTTGAAAGAACATTCATTGATATACGGCAGTTCAAAGGGGATAAAATAGTATTCCCCTGTACTGCATCTGAATTAAAGGGCAAGTACCTTGACTCCGATGATGACATTGAAGACGGTTCGCTGTTGGTAGGCTGCGATATATCCAGGGAGCTATTTGAACTGCGGTTCCCTGATCATACATACAAGCAGATCAACATGTGTCCGCTTAGGACTGAATTTGTCAAACCTTCAAAACCTTTCATCACTAGATGCTGCCAGACAAAGAAAACCGGGCTTATCAACATCAACGGCCATGCTGGTGTGGTAGTCCACTGGGGGGCATCGGAATATGATATTGTGGATGCCATACGACTGTTGGTAAACAGACTGGACGATGATTCCAATGAAAGTAGCAGTGATTGAAGGCGACGGTATAGGAAAGGAAGTAATTCCTGCTGCCATCGATGTATTAAACGTTGTGAACCTGGATTTTGAACAGGTGCCTGTGGAGATCGGATATGGTAAATGGGAGCGCACCGGCCTGGCAATGGATGAAGATGACCTGGAATTAATGCGTAGCTGCGACTGCATCCTGTTCGGGGCCATTACCACACCAAATGACCCAAATTACCAGAGTGTCCTGCTGCGTATCAGGCAGGAACTTGACCTGTATGCCAATATCAGGCCTTTCAGGCCGTTGGGTATTACAATGGACATTCCCTACAAGCCCGCAAAACCATTTGATATCATTATTGTCAGGGAAAATACCGAAGGACTTTATGCGGGCATAGAAGATGTAAACCAAAACAGGGCCTGTAGTACTCGTATGGTGACCAGGAAAGGCTGCCTTCGTATTGCAAAGGCTGCATGCAAGCTGGCAAAGGGAAGAAGTAATAGCATAACCATTGTCCATAAGGCCAATGTACTGAAGTCATGCGGCTTTTTCAGGGATATTTGTATCAAAGTGGCCAATGAGAACAGTGTACACTATAATGAGATGCTGGTTGATACCATGGCTTATAGCCTGGTCCTTAATCCTGAAAGATATGACGTGATCGTAACCACCAACCTGTTCGGGGATATACTCAGTGATCTTTGCGCTGCATTGGTGGGCAGTCTCGGCCTGTGTCCCAGTGCCAGTATTGGTGATAAGTATGCCCTGTTTGAACCTGTACATGGTTCGGCACCCGACATTGCAGGCAAGGGCATAGCCAATCCACTGGCAGCCATCCTGAGTACAAAAATGATGCTGGAATGGGCAGGGGAATTCGAAAAAGCCGGACTTGTACAATCAGCAGTTGATAATGTACTTCAAAAGGGCTTGAGGACTGCTGACCTGGGCGGTTCGGCATCCACGAATGATATGGCGAACGCAATTGTGGAATATATCAGGTCTGTGCAGTAGTAGCTGTTTTGCAGTTATTTTATTTTCCCAAATTAAGTATCCTTATAGCCAGCAGTGCAGCATTGACCCCGTTGTCGATTCCCACACTGGCAACAGGCACACCTTTGGGCATCTGGATGGTCGAAAGTAGTGCGTCAAGACCTCCAAGTTTGCTGCTTACAGGCACGCCGATAACTACTTTTGAGGTTCTGGAGGCAATTACCCCTGGAAGGGCTGCCGAAAGCCCGGTAATGGCAATGAAAATATCAGCATCTGAGTTTTTCAGGTATTTATCCAATTCTTCCGGATTGCGGTGTGCTGAGATTACCTGGACGTCGTACTCTATGTTGTCCTTTTCCAGTATTTCTATAGCGCCTTTGGCAATGTGCCTGTCAGATTCTGACCCCATTATTATGGCGACGTCTGTCATACTCACCACATAGGATTTAATCTATATTAATTCACCGATGTAACCGGATAAACGGGAAAGCTGGAGCAAGTTGTACTTAATGTGACAAAAAAAGAGATAGGAGGGTATCCACTTCAAATTTACCATTAGATTTGAAGTGGATACATAGGAGGAATTAACTTGATTATTCTTCGATTTCGATTTCCATTACTGAGGTTTCTTCCATGTGCCTGGTGAACATTGATAGCCAGAGACCCTGTTTGCTAAATAATAATTCGCCCTCATTTGGATATGCTGATTCGGTTATTTGCTGGGAATCGATATTCTCATCCGATTTAATGGAGTCAACAAAGCAGAGATTTACATGACCGTTTTTTTCAACATTTAATGCAATCTTCATTATGTTCTCTATTTCATTATTTCCATAAATCTCCATTGGAGCCGCTGCCATATATCTTAAACTGGATTTCATTTTGTTCACCAACCTTGTATTTTGATATTTATTCTGCTACCTGACAATCGAGGTAATAATATACTGCTTTTGAAATGGCCTCCTTTGTGGAAGATTCACCGGTTTTTATTTTCAATGCAATAATATCCTCTTCTGGTAAGACCGATTGAACATGCATTATTTTCGTTTTGAACACCCTCTCTATTTTTTGATTAGCACTTGATAAAACTCAACACCTCATTATTATGAGTATTATCATTATAATGATAGGTTGTACAGGTATAAATAGGTTATTATGTTGGCAATGCAAGGAAAATTAAATAAATAGGACAATTTTTATACGAATCGGAAAGGTCTTCGTGAACTTTTACCACATTCCATACAGGTGGTAACCACTCGACTGCCTCTTATTCTTACCCTGCAACTTGCGCCAGGGACAAGATAGGTGCCGCATCCTTTACACACCCTGTGCTTAAGATGGGATGGCAACCTGACCCTGTGGCGCATACCTATCCTGCGAGCTAAAAAAACATACCGTTTGCTTAAACCAGGGTCATTATTAAAGGATTCCTCTGCCAGGTCGAACAGCCTTACTATTCGCTGCGCTGCCATATCCCGTATCCACAACTTCCTGTCCTTACGCCGCATCTGACACTCAATGATGTACAAACCAGATAAAAACTTGGGTAATATGCCTGCCTAACCGGAATTG